>LJOT01000210.1 GCA_001672075.1 Anabaena sp. CRKS33 | reverse complement strand
TTTAATTGATTATCATTATTATCATCATATATTAATCCTTTTCTGATATCTTTATCATCTAAAATCCCATCATACATATTTAATAACGTCGCATAAGACATCACTCCATGATAGTTCACATCATTAGCAACTTGTAAACCATTAAACAAGTTAAAAAAGATCACAGATTGTTTATTGCTAGTTCTATCCTCAGCTAAATTAGTCAGTTCTAGGGTATCTTGAATATATAATGATGTAGGTTTTTCGTTATTTTTCGATGTGGATGTTATCTCATCTTTTATTTTAACTACATAGTATTTTTCAAAAAACATCGGATAAATTTTAATGTCAGGTTTGTTTTTTATGAATGCGGTAATTACATTTTTGGACATGAAAAATAATTCTTCATCTTTCACAGTTTGGGTAATATGTAATGTACTGCTATAGGGAACTTTTGCTATATAAATAAAGTGTCTATACCCTTTTTGATAAAGTTTGTTGACATTATCAACTATTATGGTAGGATATTCAAACATTTTCTCATGATCATCAAAATTTTCTGAAAAAGTTTTTAAAAGTTGAAATCTCACACTTTTAGCTTCCATTTGTAAGGTAAGAATTTCTCCCATTAAGTTGGATTTTTTCTCATTTATTCCCCATATACTATCACTTTCTCGACTGGAAACTATGATAATTGCAATTTTATCAAGTTCCTTAAATGCAAATTTATTATTTGAAGAGAAAATGAATTTTTTGGGAACAACTGAATACAATGAACTGAGAACATTAAGAATTTTAAAGTTAATTTGCTTTTGACTATCAGTAATTACTATTCCCTGGTCATTACTGCGATATCCATCATTAAATAAGTGTGATAATACCTTAGTTAAGTGAACTATGAATTTTTCAATGATTACATCATTATCAGTTTTTTGTTTTAGATGTATTCTTAACAGAGGAATAAATATTTTTGTCTCTAGTTTTGTCTGTTTTTCTAGAATGACATGAAGACAAATATAAGCTAATAAACTGTAGGTAATTTTGTAAATTATTTCTTGATGAGGTTCTAATTTGGGAGTTTCTAAACGATGGGGAAAAATGAGTAATTTACGATGTTTTAAGTTTTTGTTATAAAAATCTTGACATCTTTTATCTTCCCATCCTAAAAATATTGCTGGTAGAACTTTAACAAAAGGAGAAATATCATATTCCATATCAAAGGTTTCTTTATCTTCTGTCTTTAAAAAATGAATTTCACTAATATTGATATTTCCGCTAAGTGTAATAAGTAAGTTTGTTTGTGTGGTTGCGTTTCCTATGTTGATATATTTTAAACATTCTTTAAAGTTCTTTCTCAACACTGCTTTAAATATGGTTTCTCTTTCGTTAATAGTATCAATGTCATTTTCTAAAATACTATTTTTAACAGAAATATGTATAGGATATTCTCTACTAGAAAATACAGTTTTACGTTTGATTAAATTTGTTAAAACTTTTTTCAATGTTTTGATTTTTTCTCTGATATTCAACTTCTTAAAACCTGCTATCCAAGTTCTAAATAGCTGCTTTTTAGCTTCGTCATCACTACCTTTTAATATTGGTAGTACATCTTTTTCAAATTTTTCTATAGGATTATATTCTAACTCCATCTTGGGGTCGTAATTTTCCGCTTGGGGATCTTGATGAGATGTAAATATGAAATAATATAAAAATGCAATCTTCAAAACTTTATACGCAAAATTACTTTTTTCTGATTCATTCCCAACTGCTTGTTGATGTTCTTTACTATCTGGATTTAAAATATTCAGGTTATAGTCAAAAACTGTTCTACCACCATAAGCCTGTACTTTACCATTAAATTTCAACTTTAACCCAAAGGTAAATTCTATTTTCTCTTTACCAGGATCTTCTGTTTCTCCTAAAAAACCTTCAATATTAGGAATAATTGGTAATATATCATAGGCTTCACTGCGAGAAAACATACTTTGATAATTAACTGATTTTCCTGCATAATTAACTCCATATTCTCCATCTGCTTTATTACTATCGTTAATATAGTCTTCTAATAGGTACAGTCTTCTAATTAAATCCTGTAAATATATCTTACCTTTAAAGTTGTCATCACTAGCATTTTCATCAATATTTTCTAAGAGAAATTCTAAATATTTAATTTTAGCTAATTTTTTTAATTTCCCTAATGTTTCTTGGTTGACTAGATTTTGTAAACTGTAAATATCTGAGTTAGAATTTTTTTCTAAGCTGTCAATAATATCTTCTAATTCTTCTCTATCTTGTGAATTTATATCAGCAAAGTTGACATCAAGATGATTATTGATTCCTGTTAATAATGTTGCAGAAAAATCACGAGGTTTATCTACAGAAATTTTGACTTTATGTGCTTTTAATAGTTGTTTATTTGGACTATTTTCGTTTCTCTTGACTGTTAATCTTTGTTTTTGGAGATTTTTCGCAGGAAGAAATGGATAGGTAAAGTCTAAAATTGTTTGATTTTTCTCATCTTTTTTGTATTCTCCTTTAAATGTCTGTAAATCTGTTAGTAATTGTTGAATAAATTCAAATCTATTTATTAATTGATTTGCTGGATTTTTCTGAATTGCTGTGGTTAAATGTTGCTGAATATAACCAGTAATTTCTTTAATTTGAGTAATAAATGTATCCTGGGAATGAGAACTAAAATTCAGAGTAGCAGCACGTACTGATTTTTCGCTTCCTAATGGATTAGCTGGGTTTAATTTAATTACTTCATTAACTACTTGATTAACATCAATTCGTAACCGTTGATTATCCTTAGAAATGGTAAAGATTTGCTGTTCTTTTAACACTTTTAAAATCTTTGCCAATAAATCAGTATAATCAACATTAGCTAAGTCTGAATTTGTGATGATTCTATTCATTTATGCCCCCTGGTTTCGTCCTCAACATTACACTTATTAAATTATAAACCTTTAAGTCTTGTCAAGTCAATACATAATACCAATAAAAATTCCCGACCTCTCACTGAAGTCGGGTATCTGTTACACCAAAGCTGCTACCTTCCCCAACAAACCCTGAAATAAGCGTAAACCGTCGCTATTACCTAATGCTTTATCCGCTGCTCTTTCTGGATGTGGCATCATTCCTAATACATTACCTTGAAGATTGCAAATCCCCGCAATATTGTTAAGTGAACCGTTGGGATTTTCTTGATAACGAAATAAAACTTGTCCATTGGTTTCAATTTCTGCTAAAGTGGTTTCGTCACTGTAAAATCGCCCCTCTCCGTGGGCAATGGGTAAAGTTATCACTTCTCCTTGAGTATAACCATGAGTCCAAGGTAAATTATTACGCTCTACCTTCAGAGGAGAGCGATCGCAAATGAAGTGCAGATCTTGATTTCTCGTCAATGCTCCGGGTAACAAACCAGACTCAGTTAATATTTGAAAACCGTTGCAAATACCGATGACAAATTTACCTTGTTCTGCATGATCAATCACTTGCTGCATAACTGGAGAGAAGCGAGCAATCGCACCACAACGTAAATAATCGCCGTAACTAAAGCCACCAGGAACAATTACCACATCTACATCAGTAATATCTGTTTCTTGGTGCCAAATCATACGAGTTGGTTGTCCTAGCAAGTCTCTGGTAACATAGGCGACATCACGATCACAATTAGAACCTGGAAAAACTAAAATACCGAATTTCATAATTAGTCAGTGGTCAGTAGTGAATTAATTACCAAATTACAATTTCAAAATGCTCCCGTTTGTGATTCCACTTCAATCAAATCAAAGCGATAATTTTCAATCACGGGATTTGATAGCATTTCGTAACAAATCTTATTTAAGTCTCGACGCGCTTTCATTTCATCTGGTGCGACAATAATTAACTCAATGTATTTACCAATTCTCACCTGTTCCACATTATCATATCCCATTTGTGTGAGGCCAGATTGTACAGCCACACCGGCGGGGTCTAATACTGAATTTCTCAGGGTAACAAAAATTTTAGCTAAATATTTTCTTTGCATGAGGCCTTTGCTAAAAGCTGCGATCACTATACTATAACTTTTATGTTGCAACTGAGTGAAAATATAATTAGGATTTAGCAATCTAGGGGTAATTGATGAATTACCCGTACCATAGATACAAATTTAACAACCCATGAGAAACATTCGCACCCGTAGTCAAGAAAGGATTTTAAACCTGTTAAAAAATATTAAACACAGCATTTCCGCCCAGGATATCTACGTAGAATTACGTAATTTTAATCAAAGTATGGGTTTAGCAACGGTTTACCGTTCCCTAGAAGCGCTGAAACTAGAAGGCTTAGTACAGGTAAGAACCTTAGCAAATGGTGAAGCCCTTTATAGCTTAGTACAACGGGATAAACATCACCTAACTTGCTTACAATGCGGTATTTCCATAGCCATTGATCAATGTCCTGTCCACGAACTAGAAAGACAATTACAAACCAGTCATGAATTTAAAGTTTTTTATCACACCCTAGAGTTTTTTGGACTGTGTAAGAAATGTAAGGGTCAAGCTGGATTTTCATAATTAAAATTAGTCTAGAATTTTCGATTTCCGTCGTCGTGGTTGCAAAAACCGTCGCTTGAGTAAAGTTCTGTATGATCAACCACTGCAAATATCTCCAGCTAAGGACTGACAGAAACCTGACTCAAATACAAAGCTGGGGTAATTTTGTTCAAAATAAGAATAATAGCTCGATGTGTTGTAAAATTAGGTTTGTGATTAAATCATGCTGGATTTGTAGTCATCTATAGCTGAAAAGTAAATTCAGATGATTGTGGAAAAGAAAAAGTTAGATACAAATAAGTGATTTTATGAAAAAAGACGATTGCGTGCGTGTCAAAGAATCAGTAGTAGTATATCATCATCCCGAACACAAAGGTCAGGCCTTTGACCTGAAAGGTGCGGAAGGGAAGGTAATAGATATTGTTACACAATGGAATGGAAGACCCGTCAGTGCTAACTTCCCGATTTTAGTGCAGTTTAGCAAAAAATTCAAAGCTCATTTACGCGATTTTGAACTAGAAATTATCTAAGTCACCAATTAGCGGCGACAAAACCGGGCCATAATATTTAGTTCGCCGCGCATCTTAGCTAATTCTTGACGGTTTTGGGCTGCGGTTGTATAATACCATTCACAATGCTTTTTAAACTCAGAACGGGTATTAACTTCATAATAAAATTCCTGCGCTGTTTGATGAACAGCAAATACTTCCTCAAATTCGGGTTGAGGAGAGGGAGCAATATGTGGTAATTCTTTACTCATAAGGTCATTAAGGATAAGTGATTGTTAAATCCAGCCGCGTAGCCAATAAATAAAAATACCCAGATACTCTTTTAAAGCAACTGTAAATTGGTGCAAATTGTCAGTATCAGGTAGTAATTTGAGAATAGCAGATTTGGGTGTGTTAGTAAGTTCTTGTAAATCATCTTGACTAACAAGAAAGTCCGTGGGTGTGGGAATGACATCAATACCTTGACGGTGAAAAATTTTCAAAGCCCGTGGAATGTGCATTGCAGAAGTTATTAATAATACTTTCTTAATCTGACGTTCTGCCAATATTTTACGGACATTAACCGCATTTTGATATGTATTCAGAGAATCTGGTTCTTGGATAATTACCTCAGATGGTACACCAATAGATGTAAGAATAGTTGCCATATCTGCTGATTCTGGAGAACCACTACCACGCCAGTCAATACGACCCCCGCTGAGGATAATTATAGGGGCTTTTTTCTGAAAATAGAGTTGAGCAGCATAAATAATGCGATCGCCAGCTTCACTTAAATCTACCGTTGGACGCGGCCAAGTTGCTGATTTAGTTCCACCACCCAAGACCACTATAGCTTCTGCCTTGGGAATTTGGGACGAGGGGATATTTTGCCATTCTAGACTGCGTACCATGTATTTTGCCACCCAAGCATTACCACAAAGCAGTAAGATAGCTAAAGATAGAGAAATGGCTATAGTCGCAAAGCGGGGACGTTTCCGCAAAGTCACCAAAGCTATGATTAAACTCACACTAGCCAGTCCCAAAGGGTAAAAAAATAGTGGTAATAATTTAGACAGATATAAAAACATATTTATTTTCTTAGTTTCATCCTAGCGTCAACTTAGTGACACTAATAGTATACTGCTTGAGGATTTAGTATTATATTTGTTATCCAGATAGTATCAAACCATGACAGGCCAAAATTATCAATATCAATTTGGTGGTAGTCTTCCTCCCAATGCACCCACCTATGTTACACGCAAAGCAGATGAAGATTTATATCAAGCCGTGAAAGCGGGAGAGTTTTGTTTTGTATTGAACTCTCGACAAATGGGTAAATCAAGTTTGCGAGTTCGCACCATGCAAAAATTACAACTTGAAGAAATTGCTTGTGTGGCTATTGATTTAACTACCATTGGCACATCAGGGCTAAATTCTGAACAATGGTATAATGGCATGATTAATCATATTTCTGAAAGTTTAAAATTAGATGATAAATTTGATTTAGATGCTTTGTGGGAAGAAAATAAACGACTTTCTAACGTGCAGGTTTTTGGTAAATTTATTGATCAAGTTTTAAAATTAGTTCCTACACAAATTGTAATTTTTATTGATGAAATTGATAGTATTCTCAGTTTGAATTTTCCCGTTGATGATTTCTTTCTTTTAATTCGTGCCTTTTTTAACCTCAGAGTTGACAATTCTGAATATAACCGCATTACCTTTGTATTATTGGGAGTTGCTACACCTTCAGAATTAATTC
>LJOT01000927.1 GCA_001672075.1 Anabaena sp. CRKS33 | reverse complement strand
AGGAACTTTGGTCATTTTACCAGCTTACGAACAACGGGCTTATGTTCAACCTGTGCATTTGGTAGCTGTACGTCGAGTATTGGTAGAAAATGGGTTAATAAATAGCAATTCTTTCGACAGTTTTTTAGGAAAGGTTGCAAGCTAAAGTATTACCTGTAATTACAATGTATAAATCTTCTCCAAAACCTCCCTTATCCAAGTTTCCTGTTCAGAAGATAAAGCAGGTTTTAGAATTTGTGCATAATCAATTGCTAAATGCTACATAATAGAATTCCAAATTATTTCCCAGATTTTACTCAAAATTAAAATTGAATGACGCGCTTTATACATGATAAATTCGCCAAAGACTATCTAGAAGAATTATTAAAAGATTACGGAGAAGTCAAAGCATCAGAAAAAGTCTCAGGAGAAATTAAAGAAATT
>LJOT01000499.1 GCA_001672075.1 Anabaena sp. CRKS33 | reverse complement strand
TAAACTAACTTTGAATCTTTCCGCCAATTCTCTTTGTGTACCTTCTTTATTTTCCCAGGCACTTAATATCTTTTGTCGTAGGTCTATCGAATATGGGGCCATTTCTCAATAATCCTCTTTTTTTACATCTTTATAATTTTACCATTCTTGTGGCGGGTTTGATCTCAAATTGCTGTAATTAAAACAATCACTAAGCAGGTGTGTTAAATCCTAGCCACTCAATAGACATCTCTAGAAAGATTCTCAAGACGAGAATTCCCACCCAAGTCACTTCTCTACGTCTCTACAGAGGTTTCAGTATCTTAGGTTACATTAGGATCAAATCCTGAACGCACCAAATCCTCAATCTTGAGCAAATACTGACTCTGTTGCCAATAAATAAGCAGTTTTGGCCGGTTAAAATAGAAATATTGTAAATTTTTATGATCAAATTTATTATATTTCTTTATTTACTTTTACAATTAATGCGTTAATAACTTAGCAATAATAGTAACAATGTCATACAAACAAATACTTATTAATCTGCAAAAGTCTCTAACATTTATTAGGAAACAAATAATGGAATATTTGTTATTATTACCTAATAAAATAAATTTAAAATTCCCAAAAAAAAATCCAAATTTTCAGTCTTAAACAGTGAAAGTGAGCAAAATTATCCAAAAACAAAAATTGATGAAATTCAAGAATTTTTATCATTACTAGAAAAAGAAGCTCAATTAATATCTAAAACTAAAAGATTTGCGGAAATCAAGCATGAAATAAAAACCACTGGCACATATTGGCAAACTTATGATGAATTAGCCTCCGGATCTAAGTTAGCATGGCGTAATAGCACTCGATGTATAGGTCGTAACTATTGGAATTTGCTGGAAGTTCGTGATTGTCGCAACTTGGATAAACCAGATGAAATATTTGATGCTTTGGTAGAACATTTAAAGTTAGCTACTAATGGAGGTAAAATTAAACCGTTTATAACTGTTTTTGCACCACAACACCCCAATCAACCAGGAATCCGCGTCTGGAATGAACAATTTATCCGCTATGCAGGTTATAAACAGTCTGATGGTTCTGTTATTGGTGATCCAAAGTATGTAGAGTTCACACGAATTGCTCTTGAAATGGGCTGGAAAAAAAGCAAAGGAACTCCCTTTGATATTTTGCCAATTATCATTCAAATGCCTAACCAACAACCTCATTTATTCGACTTACCTTCTGGTGTGGTATTGGAAGTATTAATTCACCATCCTGAATATCCTTGGTTTGCTGAACTAGGTCTGAAGTGGCACGCAATACCATTAATTACCAATATGATGCTTGATATTGGTGGAGTTAAATATACATCTGCTCCCTTTAATGGCTGGTACATGGGAACTGAAATCGGATCTCGTAATTTTGGAGATGAATCTCGTTATAATTTGTTGTTGCCTGTAGCACAAAGGTTAGGTTTGAATACTCGTAATAACTATACATTATGGCGAGATCGTGCTTTAGTAGAATTAAATATTGCTGTTCTTTACTCATTTCAAAAAACTGGAGTAACTATTGTTGATCATCATACAGAAAGTCATCATTTTATCCAGTTTGAAAACAAGGAAAAATTAAATAAAACCCACATTCCGCACTTCATTTTGTAGTACAAATACAAGTGTAATAAGTAACAAAAATAGCTTAAATATAAACACATAACTAAGTTGGCAATAAATAT
>LJOT01000926.1 GCA_001672075.1 Anabaena sp. CRKS33 | reverse complement strand
ATTGTAGGTTGGGTAGAACGAAGTGAAACCCAACTAATTTAAAGAAGTTATCAAGAAGTGTTGGGTTTCGTTCCTCAACCCAACCTACTTATATTCATCTCCCAATTTACTCAAACAAAAAAAGATCATGAAACACCTATTTTTTACCCTCATTTGCACAACTGCCTTATTAACTATTCCTCAGCAATTGTTATTGATTTCTCCTCAACCAGTTACCGCACAAGAAACTACAAAAAAAGTATTAACCTCAGCACAATTACAAGCTTTAGCCAAATCAATCACAGTAAAAGTATTAACTAAAAATGGCAGTGCTTCAGGAACTTTAATTGCCAAAAATGGTAATAATTACACTATTTTAACTAATGATCATGTGATTAATCCAGGGGAATCTTATCGCATTCAAGCACCAGATGGAAAAATCTA
>LJOT01000925.1 GCA_001672075.1 Anabaena sp. CRKS33 | reverse complement strand
GAGTAAGGGAAGAGGATGGAAAGCACAGAATTATACGCGAGAGCGATTGGCATAGAAAATCCGTGGAGGGTGAGTGGAGTGGAGATGGAGATGGAGGGGAAAAGGATTGTGGTGAGATTGGAGGTGGATCTTGAGAAGGTGAGGGAAGGAGGGCGGTATCATGTTCACAGTTGGGAGGAGCGGAAGTGGAGGCATTTAGCGACGATGCAGTTTGAGACGATCATAGAGGCGAGAGTTCCGAGGATGGAGGATAAGGGGAGAGGAACAACGCATCTTGTGGCAACACCGTGGGCGGAGGAGGGGCGGAAGTGGACGCTGGCTTTTGAATGTTTTTGTGTGCAAGTGCTCCAAGCGACGCAGACATTGAGTGGAGCGTGTGGGTTGCTTGGGATAGGATGGAGCACTGCGAGGCAAATGATGGAGA
>LJOT01000209.1 GCA_001672075.1 Anabaena sp. CRKS33 | reverse complement strand
TATGTACATCGCATTGGCCGGACTGGACGCGCTGGAGCAGAAGGTGAAGCGATTTCCCTCGTCTGTGTTGATGAACATCATTTATTAGCGGATATTGAGAAACTAATTCAGCAGCGTTTACCGAAAGAAGTCGTCGCTGGTTTTGCTGTCAACCCAGAAATTAAAGCAGAACCCATTCCTAACGGACGTAAAGCCCCTGCTGGTGGTGGTTCGCGCACTCCTCGTTCTGTTTCCCAAAAATCCCCTCAACAGCCTTCTTCACGGACAGCAGCAGGAGGTAAAAAATCTGGTTCTGGTTCTGGTTCTGGTTCTTCAGCACCGCGTCGTTCTGGTAAGGGTAGGTAATAAAGAGTAAGAGTCTGGGAAATAGAGTTTTTACTTTTCCTGATTATTCTTAATTCAACCTCTGCAAAACCTGTTTTAAAACCATTGCTGTCCAGTCAATATCCGCTGCTGTTGTTTGTTTTCCTAAAGTTAATCTAATTCCCCCCAAAGCCGCTTTTTCAGAATATCCCATTGCTAATAAAATCGGACTGGGACTTAATTTTCCGCTATGACAAGCAGCACCAGCACTAATACCAATACCCGCTAAATTTAACTGACGTACCAAAGTTTTTCCGCTAATTTTTTCCCCGTCCGCAGTTGCTAAATAAAAACTAAGATGGTGGGGTAAACGGTTAATTCTGTCTCCTGTAGGGATTAAACTAGGAATATCTGCTAAAATAGCAAATAAGCGATCGCGTAATTCCATTAATCTCACCCTTTCCGTCTCTAATTCCCGTGCTGCTAACTCCGCAGCTACCCCAAACCCAGCAATAGCGGGGGTTGCTTGCGTCCCCGAACGCAGTCCAGCCTCCTGTCCACCCCCAGCCAACAACGGTTTTAATTTCACCCCCGGACCGACATATAAAGCCCCCACTCCCAAGCCACCATATAATTTATGACTAGATATACTTAATAAATCTACTGACAAACTCTGTACATCTATCGGTAAACGTCCAGCAACTTGCACCGCATCACTATGAAATAAAGCACCGTGTATTTTAGTAATTTTACTTAATTCATGAATAGGTTGGACTGTTCCTACCTCACTTTGTCCATAAATCACAGATACCAATACTGTATTATCTCGCAATGCTGCCTTTAGCTCTTCCGGGTTCACTCTTCCTTGATAATTTACACCCAAACGAGTAATTTCCCAACCCCAATTTGACAACATTTTCGCCGGTTCAGAAATAGCCGAATGTTCTACACTGGAAATAATTATATGCTGGGGATCATTGTAACATCCCGCCACCCCCATCATCGCTAAATTGTTCGCTTCCGTTCCCCCAGAAGTAAAAATAATTCCTTCAGGAACAGCATTAATTAACCCCGCAACTTGCATTCTCGCTGTTTCTAAAACCAACGCGCCACGGTTGCCCCATTCATGTAAACTAGAAGGATTACCCCATTGTTGAGTTAAGATTGTCTGGATCATAGCGATCGCTTCTGGACGAGTGGGAGTAGTTGCACTATAGTCTAGATATACTTGCATAAAAATTAATCATTGAGTGGGAGTAATAATTTACTCATTGTCCTTTTTAGGTAAAAGTTTCGCCCCAAGTCGCAAAGAAAAAAAGAAATTAACTCAGATTGTGATTTAATTATACTAAAATCATATTCAAATCCCTTTAATTTACTTTGATCAAATCCCTGTGTCTATTTTCCCACAAATCCGCTATTTTTCCTGTATATTTTTGTTGCTATTCACTCTGACTATTTGTGAACGAGTCAAATCAGGAAACCAGCTTTTAACACCATTACCACAAGATCCTTTAATTCAAGTTTACTTTAATAATTCTGAATCTTCCGAATATCGGGAAAGCTATCGTCAAAAAACTCGCTTAGGGGACGATTTAGAAACGCAAATTGTTGATACTATTTCTCAAGCTAAATCTACTGTTGATATAGCTGTACAAGAATTGCGTTTACCAAAAGTTGCCCAAATATTAGCACAAAAACAAAAAGAAGGCGTAAAAATCAGGTTGATTTTAGAAAGTAACTATTCTCGTCCTTGGAGTAGTTTCACTTCCGCAGAAATAGCCAAATTAGGAAAAAAAGAACAAGAACAATATCAAGATTTTCAAAAATTTGTTGATATCAATCAAGATCATCAAATCACATCAGCAGAAATTAGTCAACGGGATGCTTTAGTCATTATTAAAAATGCCCAAATTCCCTTAATAGATGATACTGCTGATGGTTCAAAAGGTAGTAATTTAATGCACCATAAATTTGTGGTCATTGATCATCGTTTTGTGATTATTACTTCTGCAAATTTCACCCTTAGTGACACCTATGGAGATTTTACAAATCCTAGTAGTTTAGGAAATAACAATAATTTACTAAAAATTGATAGTCCTGAACTAGCAACCTTACTCACCCAAGAGTTTAATATTATGTGGGGTGACGGTATAGGAGGAAAACTAGATAGTAAATTCGGACTTCAAAAACCTCCCCGTCAACCCAAAATAATCACCTTAGGTAATAGTAAAATCACCGTTCATTTTTCCCCAATTTCCCCCACTCAACCCTGGAATATTAGCAGTAATGGTTTAATTAATCAAACTTTATCCACAAGTACAAAAACCGTTGATTTAGCATTATTTGTATTTTCTGATCAACAACTTGCTAATACCCTAGAAAACCTCCATGATCAAAAAGTCCAAATTCGAGCTTTAATTGAACCACAATTTGCTTATCGTTCCTACAGTGAAGCCTTAGATATGATGGGATTTTCTGTAAGTGATAACTGTAAATATGAAGTTGATAACCGTCCTTGGAAAAATCCGATTTCTACCGTGGGAATCCCCATTTTACCCCAAGGTGATTTATTACATCATAAATTTGCAGTTATTGATCATCAAACTGTAATTACAGGTTCACATAATTGGTCCCAAGCTGCTAATCATGGTAATGATGAAATATTAATTGTCATTGAAAATCCTACGATAGCAAATCATTTTCAGCGCGAATTTAATCGGCTCTATGGTAAAATTAAACCAGGTTTACCAACCAATATTCAATCTAAAATAGACGCAGAAGTTAAACAATGTCCCCAAATACAAAAACCATCATCTTCGACAATTTCTACCCCAACTAAAATTAACCTCAATACCGCAACTCAAGCAGAATTAGAAACTCTTCCCGGAGTTGGTAAAAAGTTAGCCCAAAAAATAATTATAGCCCGACAACAACAAAAATTTACTTCCTTAGAAGATGTTAGCAAAATACCAGGAATTAGCGATAAAACCTTAGCAAAATGGGAGGGAATCATCATTTGGTAAAGATTTTTTCACGAACCGCAGAAGATACAGAAGTGGGACAAAAGGAGATTTTTGTGTTTTATTGCGGACTTTAGTGGCAATTACACTTGTATTATTTTAGACTCGTAATATCTAGCTGTAGCCAGGTTAATTAGGATACTACTGCCATCACTTTTGCCAAGTAGTCCTTACTATCAAGTCTGGTCATTATGGTTTATGTCCTAATGTTGATCGCTACAGCTATAACTCTCCGCGTCAAAGTATCGAAAAATGTTAACTTTTTTAAAGTTAACATTTTTTCGTGATATTGTTAGTTATATATATAATATAACTTGTATAATTGGCAATTGCTTATGTAAAAAAAATTGAGCAAGTAAATATACAACAAATTTTAACTGCATCAGGCGCGGAAATACTTAACCCGCTTGCTGTAGCGCCCATTGCCTGACCATTGCCTGACTTTGGTTGGAGAGTCTTGTACCTCATAAAGCTAAAATAGAGTACAAGTATCCTTACAGCACTAGTGCAAAACCAATGTAATTTTTTTTAACGTAAATTTTGTAAACATTCAAGTGTAGTAATTAAAAAGTATGGTTAAATATTTGTAGTAGCAAAGAACTTATAAGCTAAGATGCCATTAAAATCTTCCCTTAATAAATTAAATCAAGTTCATGCGTCTCAATTATCTGAATTGAGGAATAATCTGATGAATGTATCTGTGATTACGGAGTTTTTCCCGCCAGACTATGCAGCTACAGGACAGTTGATTGAGGAATTAGTGAAAGAGCTAGAGAAACAAGGAGTGTCCATTAGAGTATTCACAGGACAACCAGGGTACGCGTTTACCACCTCTGAAGCACCAGCATCAGAACAAATAGGTGATATTCTCGTGCGTAGATCCCGGTCTACCCAGATTTGGAGTGGCAGAATTCGTGGTAAAGCTGTGGGAGGAGTTTTATTTACACTGCGGGCTTTTCTGCATATGCTTAGGAACTACCGCAAATCAGATGTATTCTTATTAACTTCAGCGCCTCCATTCTTACCAGTAGCAGGATATTTTAGTCATTTATTATGGAAATTTTCTTACGTATGTTTAATTTATGACCTGTATCCAGATATTGCGATCGCTCTGGGAGTAGTTACCAAAAATCACTGGTTAGTAAAATTTTGGCGAGCAGTCAACCGCAAGGTTTGGCAAAGTTCTCGCGGCATTATTGTCCTGAGTCCTGCCATGAAAGAGCGAGTCATAGCAATCTGTCCAGAAGTAGCTGACAAAATTTCCGTGATTCACAGTTGGGGAGATCCTAAACTCATTGTCCCCGTAGCCAAAGAGAAGAACTGGTTTGCCAAAAAACATAATTTAGTCAACAAATTTACAGTCCTTTATTCTGGTAATATGGGCAGGTGTCATGATCTAGACACCATTTTAGCAACTGCTCAACAACTGCAAAACCAGCCTATTCAGTTTGTTTGTATAGGTGGTGGACCCAAAAGGGAAAGCTTTATTCAAGATGTAAATCGTTTAGGACTAAAAAACTTTCTCTTTCTCCCCTATCAAGAAAAGAACGTATTACCATATTCCCTGACAGCCTGTGACTTATCATTAGTCAGCGTAGAAGAGGGTGTAGAAAGTTTAGTTGCTCCCAGCAAACTCTACCCAGCTTTAGCAGCAGGAAAACCCATAGCAGTTATTTGTCCAAAAACTTCCTACTTGCCAGAGCTAATAGCAGATGGTAAATTTGGAATTGCCATTGACAACGGAGATAGTAATGCTTTATCTGAATTTATTCTCAAGTTAAATAGCCATCCCCAAATGGCAGAAAAAATGGGTCAGTCTGCCCGCCAATATTTACAATCAAATTTTACGCCAGAAATTATAGCCAAACAATACATTCATGTGCTACACTATTCCAGTAACAGAAATCGCTCCCACGGCGGTTAACCTGATGTAAAAATGTATAGATAATTACAATGCAACCACTATAAAAAATTAAATATCTCAGACTAGAATCAGGAGTTGGGCTTCGATGGTCGTGTTGATCTCAGTCCCTCCCATGCAACCTTCTTGCGATCTATTTTTTAGTTATTGATCAGGGGGCCAAAGTGCAGAAAAGGTGTGACAAAAATCGGAAGCGTTCTCAACGTAGATCCATATACTGCCCAATCCATAACTGCTATATGGATAGTGTTAGCCAAAAATACGGACTATTTGCCGAAAAACCTGGACAGCTACAAGCGCGGGGTATAGCTCGACGAGAAGCGATGATTTTAGTAGCAGCTAAAACCACAGTTTCCTTAGAAGGTGAGTGGTTAGAGGCTTTCTGGTGTCAAGAGTGCCAGGAAACAAGATGGTATCATGTACACAAAGTTAACTCTAAATATGAGTTATACCTGGCTTCAGCGGAAATTTGGCAACAAGCCACAGGAGTGATTGATCCCCATCGTAATCCCTCCGTGGGAGAGTTTACCTACAGGCAATCTCGGACACTCAATGGTCACAGTGTGAAAGATTTTTCAAATATGAATTAATATGAAAAAAGCTCTCATTTGTGGAGTATCTGGACAAGATGGAGCTTATCTGGCTCAATTGCTTCTTAACCAAGGCTATACAGTCTGTGGAACATCCAGAGATGCCCAAATTTCGCCTTTCCAGAATTTAATTGACTTAGGCATTAAAGACCAAATCAAACTAGAGTCAATGTCCTTAACGGACTTTCGTAGCGTCTTACAGGTACTCACAAAAATTCAACCAGATGAAATCTATAATTTAGCAGGACAAACTTCCGTAGGCTTATCTTTTGGACAACCAGTGGAAACCCTAGAAAGTATAGCCACGGGAACACTTAATTTATTAGAAGCCATTCGCTTTTTAGGCGCAGCGATTAAAGTTTACAATGCAGGATCAAGTGAATGCTTTGGTGATACTGGGAATATAGCAGCGGAAGAAACAACACCATTTCGCCCCAGAAGTCCTTATGCAGTAGCTAAAGCCACAGCTTTTTGGGAAGTAGCTAACTACCGAGAAGCTTACGGTTTATTTGCTTGCTCAGGAATTTTATTTAATCATGAATCTCCCCTGCGTCCAGAAAGATTTGTCACACAAAAAATTGTGGCTACTGCTTGTCGTATTGCCCAGGGTAGTCAAGAAAAATTATATTTAGGTAATATGTCAGTTCAGCGGGACTGGGGTTGGGCGCAAGAGTATGTAGAAGCCATGTATTTGATGTTGCAGCAAGCCCAGCCCGATGATTATGTGATTGCGACAGGAGAAAGCAGTTCCTTAGCAGATTTTGTCAACACTGCATTCACATCTCTAAATTTAGACTGGCATGATCATGTAGTTGTTGACAGTAGCCTGTTTAGACCTACAGATTTAGCTATAGGTAAAGGTAATCCCCACAAAGCAAAAAACCAGTTAGGATGGGAAGCTAAGTATAAAATGCAGGATGTAGTGAAAATGATGGTCAAAGCAAGGTTGTCAAAATCA
>LJOT01000924.1 GCA_001672075.1 Anabaena sp. CRKS33 | reverse complement strand
CTTGTCCCCATGGTAGACCAATTTATTTATCTTTGGAAGAATCAGCACTAGCGCGGTTTTTTCGACGTAATTGGGTAATTGGGAAAAGTCATGGGATTTAAAGTATTTTTTTTAGGGATGGACTAATTCCTTAAAGTATATTATACCTAAAACAGGTCGAATTAGTAATAAAAAATGATTGTTTTTGAATTTAAAGCCAAAGGCACAAAGCAGCAATATCAAAAAATTGATGAGGCTATACGGATAACCCAATTCATCCGTAATAAGTGCTTGCGCTTTTGGAAGGACAATCAAAATGTTAAACCTTCAGGCGGACGGAAACTAATAACGCTTGTGGAGAGATGACCCTCTGCTCAGACTTGGTAACAAGTTTGAGTAAGGTTGCTCGTTGAAACAAGAATCCCCGTCCCTCTATAGGGCGGGG
>LJOT01000923.1 GCA_001672075.1 Anabaena sp. CRKS33 | reverse complement strand
ACACCCTCTAACTGTGTTGGGTTTCGCTGTTGCTCTACCCAACCTACATTTTCACAATCAACATCATTTTTTATTTTGTTGACGAAGGAAACCCAACATTCATAAACAACAACGTTCTAACTGTGTTGGGTTTCGCTGTTGCTCTACCCAACCTACATTTTCATAATCAACATCATTTTTTATTTTGTTGACGAAGGAAACCCAACATCCTAAAAAAAACAGCCTCTAACTGTGTTGGGTTTCGCTGTTGCTCTACCCAACCTACATTTTCACAATCAACATCATTTTTTATTTTGTTCACGGAGGAAACCCAACATTCTTAAAACAAACACCCTCTAACTGTGTTGGGTTTCGCTGTTGCTCTACCCAACCTACATTTTCACAATCAACATCATTTTTTATTTTGTTGACGAAGGAAACCCAAC
>LJOT01000922.1 GCA_001672075.1 Anabaena sp. CRKS33 | reverse complement strand
CACCACCTGTAATTATACTGTTAAGATTCTGAACAATAGCAGCAGCCAACTGATTGACGACAACCTGAACTTGTGGAGCAAGAGTAATCACAACAGTGTTTCCCGTTCCACCTTCTGTCACAGTGACGCTAGATGACGTTGTTTCTACGGTCGCTGCTGTAACTGCAATTGTTGCAGTTGTGTCACCACCTGTAGTTCCAGTTGTCTCACCAACTGTAGTAGCCGCTGACGTAGCACCTGTCGTCGAAACACCAGATGTAACAGTGGCTGAAACACCAGATATTATAGGAATGATTACAGGCGCTCCTGTTGGTGTTGTTGCTACTGTTACTATAGCTGGTATTGTTACTGTTTCTCCTCCTACCGTTGTCGTTGTCGTTGTCGTTGCTGCTCCTGCTGCTCCCGCTGCTGCTGCTGCTGCTGCT
>LJOT01000921.1 GCA_001672075.1 Anabaena sp. CRKS33 | reverse complement strand
TTTTCACAATTAAGCCGTCAGGAGATAGAAGCAATGTTTTTAGTCAGTGATATTAAGCAAACAAGAGTATATCAAGAAGCAAAGCAGGAAGGTAGACAGGAAGGTAGAGAAGAAGGTAGACAGAATGGTGAAATGATTTTATTAATACGTCAGTTATCGAAAAAATTTGGAAAATTAAAAGATATTTACATCGAAAATATCAACAGTTTGAAAATAGAACAACTGGAAAAGTTGGGAGAAGCATTATTAGATTTTACAGAGATTAATGACTTGGAAACATGGTTAAAATCTGAGATAGACAAGTAATTAAGAAATTTCAAAATCAGAAATAATGCACACAGATACAATATTCTATCAAATCTTCCTCACTTTTCACACTCTATTATTTGAAATTCTGGGAGAACCTACAGAAAATGCTAGAGATTA
>LJOT01000208.1 GCA_001672075.1 Anabaena sp. CRKS33 | reverse complement strand
AATTTTGGGAGAGATATTTAAAATCAATTCTGATAAAATTGATATTGTCAAACTTAATTATTCTTCCAAATTAATAGCCCATTTTGTAGCTCGTGATGGAAAGGTATTATATGAAGAATCAGCAGATGAATTTGAAAAATTTAAACAAAGGGTATTATTGAGTAATACAGAAATTACAATGATTAGAAAAAATCAATTGGCAACCATTGAAAATTTTTTACAAAGGTGGGAAGTATGACAAATACATCAATATCCTATTTATGTTAGACAAACTAACTCTTATTGAATTAGATTGGAAGAATAAAATGATTAACCAGAAATCATAATATTTTTTACGGAGTGATTTATGAAAATAAAACTACTGTCTACATGGTCTAAATATTCCCAAACATCAGTTAATAATATCCAACTTGTTACCCATCAACAAGAAGTTTGGGATGCAATCAAAAATTATCAAGTTGTATTTGACACTGCTTTAACTGGTGACGGTAAAACTTTAGCTGCTTTGCTTCCAGCGTTTTATGAAAATGGATTAGGTAAAGGTTTGTTTAACTATCCTACAAATGAGCTTATTCGTGATCAGGAAGAACAAATAAGAAAGTGGAAAAATAAAGTTAATGTAGAATTACAAGTAGGTAAACTCACAGGATCTAAATTAGCTTCATATATAAGTGAAGAAGGTTTTAACAAACTGGAAACGCTACGGAATGTAGCTAACGATAATAATATAGTTGTCACAAATCCTGATATTTTTACGTTGATTCATCGCTTACATTACGATAGTAGGAGTGGGAATAAAGCTCGTTTAGCTGAAACTTGGTTTGATCAATACCGCTATATAGTATTTGATGAATTTCATATTTTTCATGCTCCACAAATTGCTAATGTATTGGATGGTATTGCTTTTAATAGAGCAAGTTTAGGAGAGCGTTTTGCAGCAAAATTTCTTTTTCTGTCTGCTACCCCAGATAATGTTTTGTTAAAAGTTCTTGAAAGAGCAGGAATTACTACTAAAATTATCCAAGGTGAATATGAACATAGTTTAGAAAAAAGTAATACTCATCGGAGAATTTTACATGAAGTGGATTTAGATTTAGTTACATCTGAGCAAAGTAATGGAGGAATTGAAAATTGGGTATTTGAGAATTTAGAATATATCAAACACTTCTTTTCTCAATATCCTAATTCTAAGGGACTGATCATTGCCAATAGTGTATTTGCAGCTAAACGCATAGTCAAAACGTTAGAAAATGCTGACTTAGGTTTAAGTATAGGCGAAAATACAGGACTAACCGGTGCAAAGGTTAGGGAAGATTCAATCAGTAAACAATTAATTATTGCAACTTCTACAGTTGATGTTGGTGTAGATTTTGAGATCAATTTTCTGGTTTATGAATCTTTAGATGCTGGTACGTTTATTCAGCGTTTAGGAAGATTAGGAAGACATGATGGGTTTCCAACTTACCAAGCAATAGCTTTAGTTCCAGATTGGGTAAAGGATAAGTTTTCTGAAATATATGGTAACGAAACTGAAGTAGACAGAGAAAGTTTTTTCCAAAATGTTAAAGAAAAAGTCTACCAAAAGCCTCAAGAATTTCAGCGATATTTAAGCCGTTGGGGTTGTGTTCTTTCTACAATTAGGTTTTGTTTGCTTAATCAGCAAAAGGATCAATATCAAACTTTGATTGAAGGTTATGAGCAAGAAGCTAATCGAATTGTTGGTAAAACGCCTTATTGGTCTAGGTTAAATGAACTGAAAGAACACAGAATGATTATTCAGGATTTGTCAACTTTTCGCGGTGGAGGACAATTAGATATATGGATTTATGACCCAAATACAAACGCGGTGAAAAGTATGAGTTTAATACGTTTACTTGCAGGAACAGATTTTGAACTTATATCAGAGGACGAAGCAAAAGAAATAAGTGAGAGATTGCATGAACCATTTTATAAAAACAATCTGGAACTATATGCAAAGATCACACAATATTTAAATAGCTATGAACCTGTTGCACTAATTTTTACAGACAAATTAGATAGGTTAAAACTAAACATAGCACAGGAAAGAAAAGGGTTTTTTATACAGAGTCGTCATGGAGAAATTAAAAAGATAAATCAACAACTTGAATATTTACCTCTTACAACTTGTGTTGCTGATCCAGGTAAATATGATATCAAAACATTACGCCGACGTTATAGATTACCTGCTTTGTTTGAATTACATAAAGTAGTTGATTCTAGTCGTCAAGAATATGCTATAGCTTTTGGTTTAGATGCACTGCTGTTAGATAGTCTTCTGTATTGGCAAAAAACTAATGAAATATTTTTTGCAGGAGAGTAAAAAATGATAGATAATTTCGATTGGTTAACACCTGAAAATTATGGTAAGCCAGTTATACCAGAAAAAGAACCTCCTTTAGTAGTTTTAGCATTAGAGACTTTAAATAATGCTGAGGATCAAGTTTTGCGAGATTGGATAAAAAAGGTATTTCCTAATATTCTGGATTATTTCAGTCTTAAACCAGCCAAGGGAATGAGTTTAGAAGCGGCTAAGGAATTAGCTGTTAATGCTAAACCAGATAAAAAGGAAAAAACTATTAATACATTAGTTGAACATAAAGATCAAAGTTTAGCTGTGCATCTTTTAAATGCTGCTGTTGGTGGTTGGACTCTAGTTAAATTAGCTAATTTAGAGGAACTTCAACAACGGTTATATCTAGCTGCTGTGACTTTGCATGATCTCAATAAAATTGTACTCAAAGAATTGGGTAATGCGCGGATGGATGGTAAAGAATGGGATAAATACTACCATTATTTTAATATTTGGGCAGAAAGTTTGGGACTGTGGAAATTTATTAGCAATGAATATTGGCAAGATATAGCTTTTCTTTCTCAAAATGCTGAAGATGCAAGAGGAGCAAATTTGACTCTTGCTAATTTCCAAGATATAAAATTATCTCCTGAAGATTTAATAGGGTTAGCTGAATTTGTCCGTTTTGCTGACCTATTAGCTTCTATGGCTCATCATCCAGATAGTTTATATCAAGAAAAGATTCGGGCAATTGTACGACGTAGATTAAAAGATAAATATGTTATTCGCCATCATCGTACAATAGAAAATAGGGGATTATTAACTCAAACTATTCACAATGCAGTATTAGATAAAGCCAGGGAAATTGGATGGATAGCTTTTTTATTTTTCCCTGATGGAATTACATACTTTGCACCAAAGGATAGTGAAAAACCAGATTTATCTAATCTAGCCGAAATAGTGCGATCGCAAATCCTAAAAACTGCTGAAAAAGGATTGAATCGTTTAATTTATCGTCAACCAAAAGGTATTATCAGTTGCAAACCAGATATGAAAGAAGTAGCTGATGTTGAACGTGCTTCAGAAACTCTCATTAAGCAACTTTTTAATATACTTGGTGATAAACGAAACCCTGTAACTGGTGAAAGAAGAGAAAAAATTAGGTCTATTCCTGAATTAGCAAATTTAGATTGGAATTATCCAGCAAATTTACAAGTTGATAGATTAGCAGAAGGAGTTAGAGGGTTAGTAGATATCCTCAAAGAATACTATGGAGTAACTGAAGATCAGGCTATCCAAAGTTTACTTAATGCTTTGGATATGAACGAGTATTTAGAAACTTTAAAACGTATTCCGGCTCTTGGTGGTGTACCTCATGGGTGGTATTTTTTAGCTGGTCATTATATGAAGAAACATGGCAGCTTAAATGATGCTCAACTTGAAGATAAAATGTTAAAAGCTATCCACCAAGTTATTACAGAACGGGGTAAACCAGAAGGTATAACAGCTTTTGCTTTTCTTGATAGTTACATTGCTCAAGTTTTGGATATTAGTGACAGTGATAAAAAACATGATTTTGAAAAAGAGTTGAATCGTTATCACCGAAACAAAGCCAATCGTAAACGTGAACCAATATGTGCTGTTTGTAATAGTGCGTTTGATGTACGAGAGGAATTTTCTAGTTACACTAACAAACGAGTTACAAGCCTTTCTAAAGAGTCTTTACGTGGAATTTGTACAGTTTGCCAAGCAGAAAAACTACTGCGTAGTTATTCTTTAAACCGGGGTTTAGAAGCGGATGATGATATTATTTACCTGCATCTTTATCCAGATTACTATTTCACACCAGAAACCGCTATTATTATGAACCGAGCCTATAAAATCTTTGCTCAAAATGTCTTTTCTGATTTAGATAAAGAGTTAGCAAAACATAACTATGACCCTAAATACATCCCTCGTACAGATGTTTTTAGAGTAGGTGCTGATTCTAAAGAAAATGAGAAACGGCGAATTGAAAAAGTGGAATATCCAGAAGGACAAATGCAAGGCTATTATCTTTTAGGAGTTCCCGCATTATTTAAAAAACCAACTGATACCGAAGTATGGCATATACCAGCATTACTAACATTAATTGCACCTTTAACCTTTGGAGTTAAAGTAGTTGCTAGTCGTTCAACTCTTCCACCATACGACTCAGGAGCAGATTTTAAAGAAACTGCGATTTTGGATGGTGTACATACCTACTGGCAACACAGTATCAAACAATCTAGTTTTCGTTTAGATGAATTGATTACTGCTATTCCTGCGGCTTTTGCTGTGTATGCTTTAACATCCCAAGCATACCGTAGTAAAAATTTTCCTGTTTGGAATGCTTTAAATAATGTTTCTCAATCTTTGGATACTAGCCCTTTGTATGTATTTCACTATGCAGATCGCATACTCGAAAATATCAAAAAGGAGGAACGCAAGAAAAAAGCAACTCAGCTTAGTGATCCAGCAATTATTGTTGCTAAAAAATTGCTGAACTATTACCAACTTTTGATTGATTATTATCAAGGTGATGACCCCATGAACATGATTCGAGAGTTAGTTGATAAATATGCTCGTTTTTATCGAGCATCAGGTAAAAATTCCTCTGCATATACAAGGCTTCGACCTTTAAATATAGCTGCAAAAGTGATCTTAGAAAGTCAACCAAATACTGCTGAAGATGACCTGCAATTAATGATAGAGGGTTACTTATTTTCTCTGGTAGACGGTGTACTCAATAACAATAACGAAGGTTATATACCATCTGAAGTAGTGAAGGATAAAAGCCAGCGTGAGACTGTCATTCAAGACTTTTCCCAATACTTTGTTAAAGAAGTATTTCAGAACTATTGTAGGGCAGAGCGATCGCTTCTCAGGCAAAATATCAATCTGATTCGTCATGCGGCGGAGGCTTGGTATATCAAACAGTACATCAAGAAACCTGAAGAAAAAACACAAAAATCAGAAAACAAGGAGTCAAATTAATGTTTGAACAGTACAAAAAGCATTTTCAAGAATTTATTCCTCGCATTCCTGGGGCTAAATATGCTCACTTTATAGTTCTCAGAGAAACAGATTCTTATGCAGTATTTAAAACTGATGGAGAACTAAATGTAGCCAGAGTTAGAGCAGGACTTAATAATTCACAAGCAATTAGTCGTTTAGTTTTGTTCAAACGTAAGCAAACTACTCCTGAGCGTTTAACAGGACGTGAATTATTACGACGTTATGAAATCTACGACCAGATCAAAAGCCAATATAAAAAGGATTGCGCTTACAATGAAAATCCTTGTGGAGTATGTCCTGACTGTGTTATTTACGGTTATGCAGTAGGTAAAGGTGGTGCAGATAATTCTGGTTCTGAGAAATCCAAAGTTTTTATAGATTCAGCTTACGCTGTTCCTAAATATGAAGAATCTCACGGAACTTTTACCCTTAATGCACCCTATGAAGATGGGACAATGACACAAGGAACAGACACCACTAATCGTTTTAGTGAACAAGATCATGTGTTACCAGAAATTCCTTTTCCCAGTGTAGTTACATTACGCGATCCAACACCAAATACATTTTTGTATCTGCTGAATAATTTGCAACGCACCAAACGTTATGGCGCTCAAACTACACGAACTGGACAAGTCAGAAATACAGTTGTAGCAATAATCTTTGCTGATGGTGAAATTTTCAGCAATTTACGATTAACTCAAAAAATGTATGACCTTATCGGAGATGTTTTACCTCCTTATGACACTAATTCTCTCAAATCAGCTACGGAACAAGCTGTTAATGAATTAATTCAAAAAGACAGAGTTTTTTATGAATTAATTTCAAAAGAAGCACTGGAATCTCTTCAAAATGAAGCTCAATCTATTCTTGGTAATGAAGATAATTTCAAGCAATGGATGAACTCATTAACACAAGATACCTTAAATTATGCAAAAGCAGCAGGTGTTTTGAAAGAAGAAAAAGCAGAAAATACTAATACCAGAGGTAAAAAGAAAGATAAAAGTAAAACCTCTGAAGAGGAGGAAACATAATGTATGCAAATTTATCGTCTTCTCCTTAACTTGCAAGATCCATTGTATTTTGCTACTCGTGAATTAGGTAGGCTTTATATAACAGAGCAATATTTACATAATTATGCTCTGACTTATGCTCTTGGTTTAGCAAAAAGCAGCTATTACGATGCAGAACATATACCTCATTACGAAAGAGATTTAGAACCTCTTAATCATCAAGGTATTTATATTACACCTGCGCGTCCTTTAGGATCTGCTTATGTTACCCACACTTATAAATGGGCTAACCTTAATTATCACGTCAAAATGGAGCAAATTAGTAAGAATATTCCAACTTATGGGCGTATTCGTGAATTAGCACCAGAAAGTCAATTTGAGTTCTTTCTAATTGCTCAAAAAGACATCAAATTACCTAAATGGATTCGTTTAGGTAAATGGATGAGTAAAGCAGAAATTACTG
>LJOT01000920.1 GCA_001672075.1 Anabaena sp. CRKS33 | reverse complement strand
TCAGCGTCCCAAGTAGCAAAGGGAATTTTATTTTTCGCCAAACGAGATTTTAGAAATATTATCGTCACAGTCAACCCCTTGACCTATATACTATTTCCCGTTAAAGAATTTAGCACCTGGTTGTACTATCGGATTTTTAGTAAAGGGATGAAAAGCAAATAAAAAATAACATTCCTAAATAAAATCTAACAGTCTTTTTTCTCTCCACCTCTGTGTCCTCTGTGCCTGGAGTGGTTCGTATCAAATAAGATAACTAATGATTTGTGAAAATGATCTAATCTCAAAATAACATAGTATACTGGGGTTAGTAGTATTTAACCCCAGTTGAATGAGCGAAAACAATTAACGCTGCACTGATCATTTTCCAGGTATGGGTGGAAAAGAAGAGGGACTCAAGCACGGTAAGCGCATCTCAAACCCTATTGAC
>LJOT01000919.1 GCA_001672075.1 Anabaena sp. CRKS33 | reverse complement strand
AAACTCGTTACAGACAACCAAGGTTTTTGAATAGAACCCGTCCAGAAGGATGGTTAGCACCAAGCCTACAAAGTCGGGTTGAGAATATCAAAACTTGGGCTGAAAGATTGCGTAAACTCGCACCAATTGAGGCTATTAGTCAAGAATTAGTCAGGTTTGATATGCAGTTAATGGCTAATCCTGATATTCAAGGTAAGGAATATCAACAGGGAACTTTAGCTGGTTACGAAACTCGTCAGTTCTTGCTAGAAAAGTGGGGTAGACAATGTGCTTACTGTGGAGCAAAAGACGTTCCTTTTCAAGTAGAACATATTCATCCACGAGCCAAAGGTGGTAGTAATTCAATTACAAATCTCACTTTAAGTTGTGAAAAGTGTAACACCAAAAAGGGAACGAAAGACATCAAAGATTTTCTCAAAAAAGACCC
>LJOT01000498.1 GCA_001672075.1 Anabaena sp. CRKS33 | reverse complement strand
TCCGCTGTTTGGGAAACATGAATAGGACGACGGTTACGGGTTGCACCTAAACCCGCCCCAGCCCGAAATAATTCATCACGAAAAGGGTCATAAATTACCCCTACCTTGGGTACACCTTGAATTAATAAACCAATGGAAACAGCAAAACAGGGATATTGATGGGCGTAATTAGTTGTACCATCAAGAGGGTCAATAGCCCAGAGAAAATCATGGTCTTGATTTCCCAGTTTTCCCGACTCTTCTGCTAAAATCGAATGTTGGGGAAAATGACGACGCAACACTTCTAAAATTACCTGTTCAGAAGCTTTATCAGCAGCAGTAACTAAGTCACCCGGACGGCCTTTTTCGGTGATTGTGTCTTCTAATTTACCTAAATAATTTTGTAAAACTACACCTGCGGCCAGGGCTGCTTCTGTAGCAATATCTAGAAAAATTTGCATATTTGTTAGTTGTTAGTTGTCAGTGGATTTAACGATAAAGACGACGATACTCTCCAGGAGTTATCCGCATGGGTTTATCAGGGTTCCAGATACCTTTCCCCATGATTCTGGCCCATTGTTGCGCCCTTTCTAAACGTCGGTTATATTTATTATTAGGCAGTCGCGCCACAAATAAAGCATATCCTTGTTTAATAATTTCTTCGTTTAATAACAGTTGATCTTTCCATACATAAGCTAAGGTACGGTTAAATTTATCCTTGTTTTCTAAGTCAAATTCCAGTTTTATAGATTTATTTATACCACCAATCAAAGTTTCTAGTGTTTTTTTTGCATCCTCCCCCCAAGGAGTTTGACCCAGATCTGGAGCATCTAAACCAATTAATCGGATTTGAGAGGTTAAATTGGGTTGTGTTTCCATTCCCAACACTTCCAAACTTTGTCCACTCACAACCCGCGCTAATTTCACATCAGAGGGAATTGTTGCGGATTTATTTTGGCTTTGACAACTCACCAAAAATAACAAACTCAACAATATAATTACTTTTATTTTTGTCACAGGAATGCGAAGACGGAATATAATAGAGATCGTCCTCGCCATGAAATTTGTTAACTTGTTTGTTAACTTGAACACAGAAAAAATATTAGTCCTCATCTAAGGGTAAACCCGCTTTAACTCTACCTTTACCAAAAAAGCGCCCAAATTGAAGTTCATAAACTTCATCCTCGTCTTGTGTTTCTACTTCTAAATCAGAACGAGCGTAACTCACACATAATAAAGCGTAACCTTGACGGCGTAAAGCAGGAGAAAGGCCAATGGCTTCTGGTTGATAAATTTCTCCTGATACAACTCTCACCGCACAGGTTGTACAAGCCCCATTACGACAAGAAAAAGGGAGTTCAGCCCCGTTATGTTCAGCAGTGTGCAAAATATAACGGTCTTCGGGAACTTCCAGAGTATGGGATATACCAGTTTGGCGATTATAAACTTTAATGGTGTGGGTTTGAACCATCTTGATTTTTAGCTTTTCCGCTGAAGGGGTGTCAAAGTCTATTATAAGAAAATAGGTGGAAAACCCCGCATTTTCAGGTCAGGGAGTCATGAAAAAAATATTTTTTGAAAATGCTTGCTTTTTTGAAAATTCTGTTGTAGGATTGTAAAGCGAGACACCTGGAGAGGTGGCCGAGTGGTTGAAGGCGCAGACCTGGAAAGTCTGTTATGCAGTAATGTATACGAGGGTTCGAATCCCTCCCTCTCCGTTCCTAAGTGATAAAAAAGTT
>LJOT01000497.1 GCA_001672075.1 Anabaena sp. CRKS33 | reverse complement strand
GCAATAATCAGATTTATTTATCAGCTAATTTTCTCGCAACTTCTACAGCAGAAGCTATTAGTGCGGTTTTGTTAGAGGAAATTGGGCATTTTATTGATGCTCATATCAATCTCAGTGATAGTGCTGGAGATGAAGGGGCGATTTTTGCCGCTTTAGTACAGGGTGAAAGTCTGGATACTACAACTTTACAGGCTTTGAAGGCTGAAGATGATCACGCGACGATTACGGTAAATGGGCAGGTAGTTGCTGTTGAGCAGAATTCGGGAATTATAGCCTTTAGTGCAGCAACCTACAGTATTAATGAGAATGGTACACCTGTAACTGCTATTACGGTGACTCGTACCGGGGGAAGTATTGGAGCAGTCGGTGCAACCATCAACCTAACAAATGGAACTGCAATAGCACCTTCTGATTATAATAACACCCCGATTACTATTTCATTTGCTGATGGAGAAATTACTAAAACTGTTAGTATTCCTATCGTTAATGACAACCTAATAGAAGGTAATGAAACTGTTAATTTAACTCTAACAAATCCAACTGGAGGAGCTACATTAGGAACTCAAAGCACTGCTGTTCTCCGAATTATGGAGAATGATGCCCCAGTTGGCTCTTATCTAAGTACAGTTTTAGCAGATGTTCCTCTCGCTTACTGGCGACTAGATGAAACTTCGGGAACAACCGTTTATGATTCTTCTGGTAACGGATATAACGGGACTTATTTTGGAGCAGTTGAGTTAGGAAAAACTAGCGGCATTAACAGTGGTAGTTCTGCTAATTTTGATGGAATTGATGATTACGTTGATACGCCTTTGGATTCTAACTTACAATCTCTAACAATTGAAGCGTGGTTTCAAGCAGATGTCACTACAGGAGAACATTCTATTGTTGATAGTGATATTGGGGGTAAACATGGTCAATCTCTTATTTTAGGATATTGGAATGGGGATAATACCCTAGATATCCAATACCATAATGGAGAATATGATTCACTTTTTGTTGTTCAACCAAATACTTGGTATCATGCAGTTTCTATATTTACATCTGGTAAAGTTGAATTGTATGTAAATGGAGAATTTATTGGTTCACAGACATACACGCAAGCGTCTTTAGATGGTAGTAACTTTAGAATTGGTAGACATAATCCATATGATCCTCAATGGTTTGATGGACTCATTGATGAAGTTGCTATTTATGATTATGCCTTAACGCCTACCCAAATTCAAAGTCATTACCAGACGGGATTGATTCCTTCCATTACCCTAGCAGTATCCCCCACCAGCGTCCTTGAAGACGGTACAACCAATCTGGTTTACACTTTTACTCGTACCGGAGCAACCACAAATGCCTTAACCGTCAACTATGGCATCACTGGTACAGCTAATACTAGCGACTATACAGGTGCAACCCCCGGAACAGGTAAAACCATCACCTTTGCTGCGGGTGCAAGTACAGCCACTTTAACCATAGACCCCACAGCCGATACAATTGTTGAAAGTGATGAAACTGTGGCTTTAACTTTGGCAACAGGAACAGGTTACACCATTGGCACAACAACGGCCGTCACGGGAACTATTACCAATGATGACTTATTACCTAATCTTAACCTCAGTGCTAACAAGACCATAGTTGAAGGTAATATCAATCCTCAAAACGTTACTTATACCGTTACTCTTTCCAAAACCAGCACCCAAACTATTACCGTCCAATATGCCACGG
>LJOT01000207.1 GCA_001672075.1 Anabaena sp. CRKS33 | reverse complement strand
GAAGCTATTCAACTTTTCTGTTCACGTTGTAATTTAGAAATACTGCGTGAAAGAATGAATAACCGCAGTGAATATTTTTATGATGATGAACTGAGGAGAGAAGGTGAAATTGGAAGAGATGGAGAGCTTGATATTCGTCACTTGTTTTATGGTCACCAAATTGAACCAGGAAGTCAATTATCTATTATAGATCATAATCAAAATAAACTGAGTTTATTCATAGAATTATCTCCCAGTGATCAAACAATACCAGATGAACTACAAGAACTTCAATTTAGAGTTTCTTGGACTCCTGAATTAGAAGATGAAACTTTCATATTACCTTTATCATCAAATGGTGGACTTCCTGTATTTCATATACGTAAATTTCGTACAAATGCTAAAAACCCACGACCAAAAACACTATTTATTACATCATCATCTTTAAAAACAGATCAAATGATAGAGTTATTTAATCAAGTGGTACTAACACCTGATGAAAAAATTATTGAACAAGCACTGAATAAAATAGATTCAAAAATTCAACGTATTGCTGCGGTTAATCCTCAAAGATTAAGATATTCTCCATATTCACGCAATGGTTTTGTTCTACTTCTTGGAGATAGTAATCAGCGTGTACCTATTGGCAGTATGGGAGATGGAATTTGGCGAATATTAGGACTTGCACTAGCTATAGTATCAGCTAAAGATGGTTATTTATTTGTAGATGAAATTGATACTGGACTCCATTTTACTGCAATGTCTGATATGTGGAAAATGATTTGGGATACAGCGAAAAAATTAAATGTCCAAGTTTTTGCAACTACACATAATAGTGATTGTTGGCAAAGTTTAGCCGAAATTGGAGAACAAGAAAATGTAACTGATGATGGTATTAGGATTCATAGAATTGAGAAAGGTAAATCAAAAAGTATAGTGTTTAATGAAGCACAAATTGTTATTGCTGTTGAAAGAGAATTAGAGGTACGTTAGCAATGGCAACACATTATCACCCCAAAAAGCTATTAGTTGAAGGTCAATATGATTCCAGAACAGGGAGAATATATTTGGCAATATGCACAGGATGTAGCAAGAGAAGCAAAAAATAAAGGTGCAACATTCAAAGAATCTTATCTTGATAAAGCAGAAATTTACACTTGGTTAGCATGGCAAGATGAACCAGGTAGACAAATACATCAAGCCATCAAGTATAATATTTTAAATCCCCAAACTCCCAAGGTGCAGGGTTTTATCAATTGGTTTAAGGATTTGTACGATTTGTAATTTCAAAATTTAAAGACAAAAATATCACCATAAGACCATAAGTTTTTGTCTTGATCACTCATTTTTTGTCAAATCAAACAAACTGCTAGACTATAATTATAACTTAGTTGAGCAAGTAGAAGCGACACCCAACCCATAAAACCTATAAATTAAAATTATGACCCTTGCACAAGAAACACGCTACTATTCACCCCAAGAATACCTAGAATTAGAAGTAAACTCAGAAATACGTCACGAATATATCAATGGATTAATTATACCCATGACAGGCGGAACACCCAATCACAACCAACTTGCACTTAATTTCAGTGGTACACTCAACTATCTTCTTAAACGTCAACCTTATCAAGTCTTTGTCACAGATCAACGTCTTTGGATTCCCAGCAGAAAAATTCATACCTATCCTGATATTATGGTCGTGAAAAATCCCTTAGAATATGAAGAAGGAAGAACCGACACTTTAGTAAATCCTGTAATGATTGCGGAAGTCTTATCAAAATCTACTAAAGGCTATGATAGAGATGAAAAATTTGCAGCTTATCGGACAATTACCACCTTACAAGAATATATTTTAATTGATCAATACACAATGCACATTGAACAATATTGTAAAACCAATAATAATCAATGGATATTTTCCGAATTTACAGATGGAAATATCAACTTAAATCTAGCCTCTATTTCCTGTCAAATGATATTATCAGATATTTATGATAAAGTAGATTTCAACATACAAGAATAAAAATAAAAAACTCAATCTTTCTCTCTGCGCTTCTGCGTGAGATCATCATAATTATAAATATCAAAGGAGTCAATAAAAATGAGTCGCATTAATCCCTATAAGTAGGTGGGCGTTAAAAATTGTCGTTGGGGCAAGGGAACTCTTAACTCTTAACTGGGAACAGGGAAGAGGTTTTCGGCAACTTTACTTTTTGTTACATATTTCGGTTTTTTTCCGTTCACCTACTTAGATTACAAATGCAAATTACCCAAATGTTCGCCCAAGGACAATCATTTTTTGCACTTCACACCTGCAACAATTTGCCTAGACTCAATCACCGCGACTGTCTTCCCTGCTCGTTTTAGCAATGTGGCTGCGGTCATTCCCACAATACCCCCACCAATAATGGCCACATCCACCGAAATGTTATTTTCTAAGGGTGGATAGGTTGTTTTAGGAGTTGAGTCAATCCAAAATGAAATTGGTTTACCAGTTAAAGAAGTCATGGGTATTTCCGTACTTATTTAAGTAAGTTATCCAACTCTGCTCAGAAAGAATTTTTGGGAGTATCCACTTTTGGAAGAAACATAATTCTCGTACTCCAAAAACATAGCGGGCAAGATGCCCGCACTACAAGAGTATTCCTCCAGATTAATAACTGGGTAAATATTTTTTTGCTAGATTGTGCAATTTGTTGTTTGCATATTCCTAGCGCAAAACTTTAACTTTTGACCAAACTCCATTTTCGTCTTCATCAAATTGTTTGTGAACTTCATCCCAAGCCATTTGTTCAGAAGTAAGTTCGTCCATATTTTCATTCAGTGCAATGTTATAACGTTGCATGAATATCCGCTGGGCTTCTGGGGAAAGATGAGTGCGAACTTCAGGAGATAAATCATCTGGACTCTTGCAGATTCCCGGACAAGGATGAGGTAGTGTTTTTTCAATTGTGTTAATTTCTTCAGCACCAGCACTTTCGAGAATTAATTGAAATTCGCCACTGCGATCGCTCGGTACTTCTACCATCACTAAAAATTCACCAGCTTCTAAGCGGGTTTGATAAAGTGTAGCTTTATCTTCTGGCATTCCTAAAGCAGTCAGAACTGATACTAAACCTGCACCAGCACTACCAGCGATCGCTCCACTTGCAGCCCCCAATAATATCGCTCCAATCGGACCTGCTGCCACAATTGGCCCGACAAAGGGAACAAACAATACACCTACACCTGTGAGCAAACTTAGGAACGAACCAAACAAAGAACCAAAAATTGCTCCTGTTCTCAAACCACCTAGAATCACATCTCGCTTCGTAATAAAACCAGAAATTCGCGTTTCTGACTGGAAATTTCTGCCCATTACCGAAATATGATCCTTGGGGATACCTCTATCTAGTAACCGCCGAATTACAGTATCAATTTGTTTCTCTTCTTTAAATACAGCGGAGATGGTACGCTCTGCTTGATATCTTTCTGGCACTTCTTTAATCCTAATATTTTGTGTTGACAATTATCAATTACACACCCACCGGAACTTTAGTTCCTGCTGGTTGTTTTTGACCATCCGGTTGTACAGATTCTCCTTCAATAAATGAGCGCAACATCCAAGCCATTTCTTCATGTTTTTCCATCAACCCAGTTAAAAAGTCAGCAGAACCTTGATCATGAAATTCTTCACTACACTGATCTATATGATTTCTTAAATTGCGAATAATCTGCTCATGATCTTCTACCAATTGAGTTACCATTCCCGTTGCTGTAGGAATTTCACCGCTATGTTCTTTGAGGGTAGCAAGACTTAGAAATTCTGCCATTGTACCAGTTGGATAACAGCCCAAAGTCCGAATTCTTTCAGCTATTTTATCAATATTTATTGTCAGTTCTTGATAGTGTTCTTCCCAAAGTTTATGCAATGTGCGAAACTGAGGACCGACAACATCCCAATGATACTTTTTTGTTTTTACTAGCAGTAGATATGCATCTGCTAAATCTTGATTTAGCAAATTCATCACACCGTGACGCTGCTGTTCTGTTAAACCAATGTTTATTTTATGTATGGTCATTATTATTAATTCTGATTAGGACGTAAACACCTTACATACTCTCAAAATACAGACAAGATCTACATCAATCAAAGGTAAGATTAATGTTTAGTTACTTTTATATATTTAGAAATATGCTGATTATTTTCTTTTGTATAAGACTTACGCAAGTGTCACACCAAAAATCTATTGTAGGGTGCATCAGATATCAACAATCCGTTTATTTGCCAGATTTATGCCGCCTGATGCACCTTACCAATGTGCTAGTTGCGTAAGTTCTGCTAGAATTACTAGCAACCCAGAAGTAATGGGCGGTAAACCCTGCATCCGGGGTACGTATTTTACCGATTAATTGGGGTTAAAAACCTGGAATACCTGGGTGATTGAATAATTCTAAATACCAAAGGAGTCAATAAAAATGAGTCGCATTAATCCCTATAGATTACAAATGCAAATTACCCAAATGTTCGCCCAAGGACAATCATTTTTTGCACTTACTAAAGTCCAAGATTGGTTAAAAGAACATAATCACAATCCTTTAGATTATGAGGTTATCTTCCACAAAAAACCCGCACCTCCCGGTTCTAAGGAAGTCATGGTCATAGAAATAGAACTCAAACGTAAGGACGGACAACCTGTAGATTCTTGGTTACAACAACAAGCGAATTTACAAGCCTAATTTGTGAAAATTATCAATCTTCAATCCCTGCATTTTGAGAAAATCAGGGATGAAAAATTATCTAGAAAAATTATGTAAATCCGTTATTACCTTGTAAACCTCCTGTATGTATTAATAGTAAAGATTCGGATTTAAAAAAACCTTGTTTGATTAAATCTATAACTCCATAAAACATTTTTCCGGTATATATATAATCTAAAGGTATGTGATGTTGTTGTTGAAAATTATCACAAAATAGCCGCAATTCATCTTTTACTTGAGCGTAACCACCAAAATGATAATTACAAATTAGTTCCCAAGGTGCGGGAGAATTGACAGGTGTAGGTAAGTCAGAATTTAGATAATTTTTTAGTAAATTATTGATATCTTGATTGAGAAAATCACCACCTTTTAAAACAGGAAAACCAATCACTTTTTTTGGTTGATTTAATGATAGTGTTATCCCTGCTAATGTTGTTCCTGTACCACAAGCTAAACAAACAGTATTAAATTCTTTAATTGTTTCTAATATCTCTATACAACCACGCATACCGTTTAAATTACAACCACCTTCAGGAATAATAAATACTTTCCCAAATCGCTGTTTTAATTGGTTTTGTAATTCCTCTGTATGGCGTTGTTTATATGTCTGACGATCAATATACACTAATTCCATACCTTGTGTAACTGCAAATTGTAAGGTAGGATTTAAAGGGATATTTTCTTCTCCACGAATTACTCCAATAGTGCGGAAACAAAATATATTTCCTGCGGCTGCGGTAGCATAAATATGATTAGAATAAGCACCACCAAAGGTCAGAATTGTGGATAAATTTCTCTGTTTAGCTTCGACAAGGTTATATTTTAGCTTAAACCATTTATTACCGTTAATTTGGGGGTGCATGAGATCAAGACGCAAGATGTATATTTTAACATCTGCTTGATCTAGAATTTGACTATTAATTTTTTGAATTGGTGGTGGAAAAAAAATTGACGACATTTCCAAAAAAGGTTATTATTTACTATAATAGTACCAAATAGCAAGTTTATGGCTAAAGTTTTTGATTTTATCAGCGAAGAATTACAAAAGTTTATTATTACTCAAAAAATATTTTTTGTGGGAACTGCACCTCTGAGTTCTACAGGTCATGTTAACCTTTCCCCCAAGGGTTTAGACAGTTTTCGCATTCTTTCCCCCCACCGAGTTGGTTATTTAGATGTAACAGGTAGTGGTAACGAAACATCTGCTCATTTACAGGAAAATGGACGGATAACCTTGATGTTTTGCGCTTTTCAAGAGCCGGCTTGTATTCTCCGTCTTTATGGTCAGGGACAAACTATTTTACCAGATTCTCCTGACTGGAATTTTCTCTATCCTTTATTTCCTCCTCTTCCGGGAACTCGACAAATTATTATTGCAGATATTGAACGAGTACAAACTTCCTGTGGGTTTGGTGTTCCCCTGTATGAATATCTTGGACAAAGAGATACTTTAGTTAATTGGGCTAGTAAAAAAGGGGAAGAAGGAGTTAAGGAATATCAACAAAAGAAAAATCTTATGAGTATTGATGGCTTATCAACTCCTTTGAGTAAATCCCATAGGGATTAATAAAATTAAAATTATGAATTATCAAGTAGTTAACCAATTGGATGAAACCCAAATTTCCCAACTTGTAGAATTATACAAAAATGAATTTTGGAGTAGAAACAGGACATATCAAGGTGTGGTCAAAATGTTGGCTGCATCTGATATTATTATCGCTTTAGTAAATGAGGAAAAAGCACTAATTGGTTTTTGTCGTATTCTGACTGATTTTGTTTATCGCGCAGTTCTTTATGATGTGATTGTTAAACCTAGTTATAGAAAAATGGGATTTGGTGCTAAGTTATTAAATGAAGTCATTAATCATCCCGAATTAAAAAAAGTTGAAAATATTGCTCTTTTCTGTTTACCAGAAATGATCCCATTTTATCAAACTTGGGGTTTCACTGATGTTGTCAAGTTAGAATTAATGTACCGTTATCAATAATATAGCAATTCTTAATCATGTCTAATCAACGGATAATTGAAAGTATATACACAGATGGGGCTTGTACAGGTAATCCTGGTCCTGGGGGTTGGGGTACAGTTATCTATTTCTGTGATGGTTCAGTTCATGAAATGGGTGATTCA
>LJOT01000918.1 GCA_001672075.1 Anabaena sp. CRKS33 | reverse complement strand
AATGAGGAATTTAAGGATACAGAGGAATGAAGAAAGTAGGAGTTTGGGGGAGTTTTTTGGTGTAAGTCTTAATTGCGCGTTAGTTGCGAAGGTAGACTTCTCTTCAGGAAGTAATAAAAATTTGCAACATATAACCTATGAAAATCATACACATTGAGTTACTATGGGAGAGGTGTCAAATACAGCAAGATTACCTGCATGGATACAAACCAGTTAAAGTTTCTATTAAAGCTGTTAGGATGCGCTAACTATCGTACTGGCTTTAGTTCTAGCATTTTTGATGGTTTTAAAAGTGAAAAAAACAAAATTTGTCGAGATTTGGGGGAATTGGAATATGTGGACTATTCCCGTGAAGTTGCTACGGTGAAGATATTACCTGCTGGTCAAGCACTATTGAAACTTGACTCTACACAGTTACCTATTGATAAT
>LJOT01000917.1 GCA_001672075.1 Anabaena sp. CRKS33 | reverse complement strand
AATCACCGCGTCGGGTGCATCGTAGAGCGCCTGCAGATCGACGCCCATGAGTGAGAGCATCGTGGTGGCCGTGAGCCAGTCGTCGATGTCCAGGGCCATAGTGCCGCTGTAGGCATGGGCCAGGCCGATGCCATGCGCCGGGGGTAGATCGGCCTGAGAGCGCAGCGCCGACTCGCGCCGGTTCCAGCCCGTGGTGCGCGGCCCCTTGGTGCCCGGTGGGATGGGTACAAGTGACCACCCGTGCCGGATGTAGGCGTCAACCGACGCGGGATGCTGTTGCACGACGCTCGATAATGTCATATGATGCTGCTGCCGGTTAACCGGCATCTCCTTGTCGATGTTGCATACCCCGCCGAGTTCACGCTTGGCGGGGTTCTTTTTTGGTCATCGCTGCCTCGCTTTCAGCATGGCGTCGGCCAAAACATACGC
>LJOT01000916.1 GCA_001672075.1 Anabaena sp. CRKS33 | reverse complement strand
TGTCACGAGACAGCCCGCTGTATCGCCGACGGCGTCGATACCTACCGGGCGTTCATCCAGCCCTTGCTGCGCGAGCGCTGTGCCTCCTGCCATGGAGCCCTTCAACAAAAGGCCGGACTGCGACTCGACACCGTGGCTGCCCTGCTTCGGGGCGGTGACTCAGGCCCCGCCGTGGTTCCCGCCAATGCCCGTGCCAGCATCCTGCTCCAGCGCGTGACGACGGCAGATGGTGGGGAGCGGATGCCACCCCAGCATGAGGGACTCCCGCTCGACGCAGCCCAAGCCGAGGCCATCCGGCGAGCGGTTACGATGCAGCTTAAAACACAAGATCAGCAGATCGGAAGAG
>LJOT01000206.1 GCA_001672075.1 Anabaena sp. CRKS33 | reverse complement strand
AACTTACTAATCTCCAAGATCTCAGCATTTCTGGTAATCAAATCAGCAGTTTACCACCGGAAATAGTCCAACTTACTAATCTCCAAGATCTCAGCATTTCTGGTAATCAAATCAGCAGTTTACCACCGGAAATAGTCCAACTTACTAATCTCCAATTTCTCACCATTTCTTATAATCAAATCAGCAGTTTACCACCGGAAATAGTCCAACTTACTAATCTCCAAACTCTCGATATTTCTTTTAATCAAATCAGCAGTTTACCACCGGAAATAGTCCAACTTACTAATCTCCAATCTCTCAACATTTCTGATAATCAAATCAGCAGTTTACCACCGGAAATAGTCCAACTTACTAATCTCCAATCTCTCGATTTACGTAATAATCCAGTTCCTATTCCACCAGAAATTTTGGGACCAAAGGAAAGGTATAAAGATCCAGGTAATATTCAAGAAATCCTCGACTTCTATTTTCGGGTACAAGATCCACAAGAAAAAGAACCTTTATATGAAGCAAAATTATTGATTATTGGTGAAGGAGGTGCGGGTAAAACCTCTCTAGCCAAAAAAATTGAAGATGAAAAATACCAACTGAAATCAGATGAAAAATCAACAGAAGGTATTGAAGTCATTCAATGGAAATTCAATCTAAATAATGGTCAAGAATTTCGCGTTAATATTTGGGATTTTGGTGGACAAGAAATCTATCATCAAACCCACCAATTTTTTCTAACTTCCCGTTCTCTTTATGCTTTAGTTGCAGATGATCGTAAAGAAAATACGGATTTTTATTATTGGCTAAAAGTTGTTGAATTATTGAGTGATAATAGCCCAGTTCTTATTATTAAAAATGAAAGAGATAACCGTCAATGCGAAGTTAATGAACGCGAATTGCGGGGGGAATTTCTGAATCTCAAAGAATTTTTACCAACTAATTTATTTGACAATAGGGGTTTAACAGAAATTAAACACAAGATTCAGCAATATATTCAGCAACTTCCTCATGTTGGTACACCTCTACCCAAAATCTGGGTAAGAGTCCGTTTTGCGTTAGAAAATAATCCTCGTAACTATATTAGTTTTAGAGAATATTGTGATTTTTGTAAACTCAATAATTTAACAGATAGTGAAGATATGAAGCGCCTAAGTCAGTATTTACATGATCTTGGTGTTTGCTTACATTTCCAAAAAGATCCTATATTAAAACACTATGTTATTCTCAAACCAGAATGGGGAACTACAGCAGTTTATAAAGTGCTAGATAATAAAAATGTGATTAAAAATTTAGGATGTTTTACCCCAGAAAATTTGGCAGAAATTTGGGAAGATGAAGAATATAAAGATATGAGAGATGAACTGCTACAATTGATGATGCGGTTTAAACTATGTTATCCACTTTCCGGTCAATATATCGCACCTCAATTACTCGATATCAACCAACCTGAATACGACTGGAATCCAGATAATAATTTAATTTTACGCTATAAATACGACTTTTTACCCAAAGGGATTATTACCCGTTTTATTGTAGAAATGCACCCTTGGATTGAAGAACAAAAACAAGTTTGGAGAAATGGTGTCATTATCAAAAAGGATGAAACTCGCGCTGAAATAATTCAAAACTACCATCAAAAAGAAATTAAAATCCGTTTAGCAGGAAATCTCAAAAGAGACTTACTAAATACCATTACCCATGAACTGGAAAAAATCCATAGTTCTTTTGAACGGTTGGGGTATGAGATTCTTGTTCCTTGTAACTGCAAAAAATGTATAGGAAGTCAGACACCCCATACTTATCAGTTAAAATCATTGCGTAAGCGTTTGGGTGCTGGTCATTATCAAGTTGAGTGTGATCAGAGTTATGAAATGGTTAATGTTCGGAGGTTAATTGATGATGTAAACTTATCAGTTCTAGAATTAAATAGAGAACTGCAAATCCCAGTTTCAAAGTTACAAAATGAACTTGACAGGGATAAAGAACGATCATATAATAGTGTAAATATTGTGATTAATAACAAACTAGAATCAGAGAATAATTCCATGTCAGAATCTTCTAAATATAGTTTTGGAAATGACACAAAGATAGGTGCTATTGTAGATGGACAAACTGGTGGTACTGTCAACGTCAATCAAACTAATTACACACCGGAACAAAAACAGAATTTAGCAGACGCAAAAACAGAAATTCAACAAATATTTAATCAATTATCTAAAACCAATCCCACAGCAACAAACCAAGAAATTACCAACACCATTGAACAGGAAATTAAAAGCAACCCCACGTTAAAAGACAGATTATTATCTGCACTTACAGCGGGTGGTTTAGAAGCATTAAAAACAATATTTAATCATCCTGCTTTTACCATTCCTGCGGAAACCATCAAAGGATTTATCGAAGCAGAATAAATGACTCCTTTGCAAATTGGCACGAAAATCATCCAGAGTTGATCTCACAGTAAGTCTACCTAGAAAAACTGAGTTAGGAATAGTGTCAGTTAAGAAACATCCGCACCCAAGGCTATCCTAATTACCCAAAATATCATTAAAGTGGCGATCGCTAACCAATCGGCTATTTTTAACTTTAATTCTTGCCATTTAACCTGATGTTCATTAGGACTAGTAAAACCCCTAACCATCATCGCATTTGCCATTTGTTCAGCACGCAAAAGCAGATTTTTTAATAGTCTCTCGGTAACAGTTAACCAAACTTTTGCTCCTGCTTTTAATCCTAACTTTTTCCAATTAATTGCCCTAGTCATAACGGAACGAACTAAGTTTTGGATTTCTTCTAAAACCAGGGGAATAAACCGCAAAGATAAAGTTAGGGTTAGGGTGATTTCTGTAACTGGAATATTCAACCTTCTTAAAGGCTGCATTAAACTTTCCATTCCCGACGTAATTTCCTCCGGTGCGGTTGTGAGTAAATATAAATTAGTGCTGTAGATTAATGTAAAAACTATTGTACTCAAACTAGTTGCTAAATCCCAAGAACGGCGACTGATTTTCACAAATCCCTGGTGAAATAACACATAGCTATATTGTTTATTATTATCTGCTATAGTCGGGGTAATTTGGTTTTTTTTATCAGTGCTGAGTTGGGTGAGAATTTGTTCATTTCTAGGTAAACGTGACTGATAATTTGTACCTAATCCATCGGGACTAATTGCGCCAATAGCTAATACCATAAATGATAATACCAGCAGCCAGCCCATTTGTTGTCGCCATACTCTGAGCGGAATTTTAGCAAACACAGTCAAAATAATTAGCAGTAATACCAGTAACACCCGCCAATAATTATTAGCGAAAACATAGCTACTTAGAAAACTCAATAACCAAATTAACTTCACTCGCGGGTCGAGTTTATGTAACCAAGTTTGCGGTTCTTCTAAGTAAAGTCCGATGGGTAGCGATCGCAGTAAATCCATATTTTTGTCATTGGTCAGTTGTCAGTTGTCAGTTGTCAACGGCATCAAGTCCGGGAAGATGACTAACTGACAATAGTTTTTTATTTTACACGAGTAGCTCGATTCGGACCACCAATTTCCATTTCTCGAACTTTCTTACTGCGCCAAAATAGACGAATAGGTGTCCCTTGAAAGCCCAACTGTTTACGGAATTGTCGTTCGATGTAACGGCGATAATTCTCATTAAAGCGTGTAGCATCATTCACAAACAAAGCAATAGAAGGAGGCTGACTACTCACCTGAGTCCCATAATATATTTTACCCTGACGACCGCCCCGGGAGGTCGGTGGTGAATGCCAACTAATAGCATCTTCTAGCACTTCATTAATTACTGATGTACTTACGCGGCGTTTATGTGATTCAGCGGCTTCATTGACCAATTCTAAAATCTTTTCTACTCTTAATCCTGTAACTGCACTCACAAAAATAGTATCCGCCCATTCAGTAAAATGTAAGCGAGATTCTAAATCTTTTTCATAATCATAAATAGTGTAAGAGTCTTTTTCGATCGCATCCCACTTGTTAATAACAATAACACAAGCGCGACCTTCTTCTAAAACGCGCCCAGCTAATTTTTGATCTTGTTCGGTTACACCATCTATGGCATCAATCACTAATAAAACCACATCAGCCCGACGAATAGCTTTAAAAGCGCGGTTAATACTGAAAAATTCCGTCCCGTATTCTATATGTTTCTTTTTGCGAATACCAGCGGTATCAATTAACCTGTAGGTTTGTCCACCTCGTTCAACTATTGTATCAATAGTATCTCTAGTTGTTCCAGAAATCGGACTGACAATAGCTCTATTTTCACCAACAAAGGCATTAAGTAGACTGGATTTACCCACATTTGGACGGCCGATAATAGCGACTTTAATTTCTGGATTTTCCTCTACTTCTGTTGCATAAGGAATGTGATTCATTAACTCATCGAGAATTTCCCCCGTCCCACTACCATGAATAGCGGAAATGGGGAAAGGTTCACCTAGTCCTAATTCCCAAAATTCAGCGGCTTGAATCACTCCTTGATCTGGAGATTCGCATTTATTCACGGCCAGTAATACGGGTACTGGTTGCTGACGTAACCATTCGGAAATTTCTTCATCTGCGGGCATTAGACCTGCTTGCCCATCAACTACGAAAATCGCCGCAGAGGCTTCTGCAAGAGCCGTTAAAGCCTGTTGGCGAATTAAAGGCAGAAATTCAGTGTCATCGTTAAAAACTAAGCCGCCTGTGTCCACCACGACAAATTCCCGATTATTCCAAAAAGCTGGACGATACGTGCGATCGCGTGTTACACCTGGTTCATCGTGGACTATTGCTGTTTGATCTCCAGCAAGACGATTTACAAAGGTAGATTTGCCCACATTTGGGCGGCCGATAATTGCAACAATTGGCAATGGCATAAACTAGAGTTCTTTAGTGCTGAGTGTGTAGGTGTGCTGAGTTTTGTCTCTACGTTCTTCACCCAGCACTATTTTAGAGAACTATTTATTGTACCATGGTTTTTGATAATTATGAGTTTTTGAAAAAGTTATCTGTCAGGGTAGGAAACTCTTAACTTTTAACTGGGAACAGTTTTGTTCTAAAAATCTGCAATTAGAAATAATTAAATTTGTCACTAATGTAGCCAAATTAGGATGGTTCAAAGGCTGTATAAGCATTGTGAATACGACCAAGTGAGGTAAACTGCGATATTTACAGAATTTTTTGTGTCAAAATCCGAGCTATGTATACTGGTTCAGGAAGATTGTCTTGGCGAGCTAATTTTGTTGTTTCGGGGTTACTATGTCTTTAAGTGTAAAATTTTGTTATGAGATTCAATATTTATTGTTACATAGTATTAAACTTTGTTCGTGTTAACTATTTTATTTTTGAACACCATGTTCATCAACCAAAAAGTTTGTATAGCTATCGCTGGTGCTACCTTGGCTGGGACGATTGCTTCTGCTTCCCCTGCTGGTGCTGTTGTTTTTACCTATAATGGTTCAAAGTACGATGTAACTACGCACAGTTTCCATGGCGATGATGCTTTTAAAGGCACAAATGCTTTGAACAGTCCACTTAATGCGTTGTGGGGAAATCAATCTCTTGCTAATGGATTGGCTAGTGTTGTTGGTTGTCAATTAGGCGGTTGTTACGTGAATCCGACTGGAATAAATGGGAATGATTGGGCAGGAGCGTACTTCGCTTATGCAACCCAGACTGAACACGTACCTGGAAAGACGAACACTATTCTAAGTTTAGCGTCAATACAGCCGAACAATTCAACCGCCCTTCCATATATAGGAGAAGTTCAACACTCGTACAACATATATAACTGGCAAAATCCCAACCGAACATTCGCTAGAGCTGTGGCTGTGCCTGTGCCTTGGGATATTTCAGGGAGTGGTACTATTTTTGGTTCTATGACAGGAATTGGTCTTGGTGTAGGGTTAAAGCGATTAAAAAGCAAAAAAACATCAACATTAACAATAAGTTAAGTTGGCGTTAAAAATTCAATTTATGTAACATAGACCCCTGAGCTTTCTGAAAAATCAGGGATCTAAGTATGAGGATATTTAACTAGATTTCATTCAGAAATTGTAGCTACTGGATCTTCAATTTCAGAAGATACACTAGGTAATTCTAGACAATATCCAGCACCATAGACGGTTTTAATGTAGCGTGGATGACGAGGATCTGGTTCGAGTTTGGTTCTCAAATGACGAATATGTACTCTAATAGTTTCAATGTCATCATCAGGATCATAACCCCAAACTTCTCTGAGGATTTCACTGGGGGAAACGGTTTGTCCGTGACGTTGTAGCAAGCAGTGGAGTAACTCAAATTCTAAATGAGTCAATTTCACTGTTGTTTTGAACCAGATAGCCTCAAATCTTTCGGGAACAAGGGTAAGAGATCCATAGTTGAGAATTTCACTATGTTTTGCTGCTTGGGGAATTCTGTCAGTGCGTCGCAATAAAGCCCTTATCCGTGCTAATAATTCCTCTACCTCAAATGGTTTGGTAAGATAGTCATCCGCACCAGCATTAAACCCTTCTACCTTATTTTGAGTTTGGCTTAAAGCAGTCAACATCAATACAGGAATCTCAGCAGTGCGCTCATCCCGACGTAAGCGTTGACAAACTGTAAACCCATCTACTTTGGGTAACATCAGATCAAGCATGATTAAGTCCGGTTGTAGCTGGAGAGCCAGTGCTTGACCTTTGACACCATCTTCGGCTTGACTAACATCGTAGCCCGCCATTTCCAAGTTGACGGCAACAAGTTCTGAAATCGCTAGGTCATCATCTATGACAAGAATCCTCGGCATTCTTAAAAATTATAACTACTTTATTTAAGGATAATTGACGTTCCCCCTACTACCAAAAGTTCGCTGTGCTAATTCTGGTAGAAAGTTGAGGGACTTTTGAGATCATCAAGCAAACCGTAAACTTTTGTTTTCCTTGATATA
>LJOT01000915.1 GCA_001672075.1 Anabaena sp. CRKS33 | reverse complement strand
GCAAACCTTCACTGCTCATTCTCGTTCGGTTAGTTCACTAGCATACAGCCCCGACGGTCAAACCCTGGCTAGTGGGAGTAGTGACAACACTATCAAGATTTGGCGGTTAAAGTAGTCATTGATAAGGTTTTATTAGCAATGGTCTATTTTATCATCTTGTAAATCCTTTAATCCTGGATATCCTGATTCAGACAATTTTACTAACCTATTTCCTCACCATAAATCTATGAATCATAAAGTTTTTTATCTTGATGGTAAAAAAATCAATAGCAAACAAACATTTTTAACCCAAGCTGCTGAAGCAATGGAATTTCCTCCATACTTCGGCGCTAACTGGGATGCTTTTGATGAATGTATCACCGATTTAACATGGTGTCCGGCTCAAAGATATGTCATATTATATGATCATGCTGATATCTTTGCTCAAGCAGAA
>LJOT01000914.1 GCA_001672075.1 Anabaena sp. CRKS33 | reverse complement strand
TTACAATACTCACCTTAATTTGTGTAATTTTGGCGGTTTTGGTGCAAAATCTAATTAAAATCCATCATCTCCCCAAATTCTTCCATCATTTTTTCCAGTAGTTCTTCCATCATATCCTTCTGATTAGAACGGAGACTTTCTGGACCTGCGAGAAATTCTTTAATGGTTATTTTCTGCTCTTTAAAATTCCAAACAAAATCACGAATCTCTGTAATTATCTTAGTTTGAGCTTGCATGGTTTCCAGCATTAATGCAATACAATCAACACCTTGTTTGCTTGCTTTTTTGTAGTCAGCAACCATTGTTCCTTCTGGGGTATTTTTTGCTAACCGGAGTTCTTGTTTTAATTTCTCATATTGATTTTTAAGAATTTGATTTTGTTGTTCTATGGTTTTACATTTACGAGTTAAATCATCTTCGCTATTATTATCAA
>LJOT01000205.1 GCA_001672075.1 Anabaena sp. CRKS33 | reverse complement strand
GTTCAAGCGGAAGATTCATGGAATCTTCTTTAGGTGTAAGTATTAATTTTTATGAAGTATCATTGACAACGAATATGCTTATTGGATAAAATCCTAATCTGGTTTACATATCGAATAAATTCATTAGTAGAGAGCGAAATTATGCCAGATAACAAAAAACAGCCAAAATACCCTATCATATCATACACTCATATTCTTTCGGAACTTTCTGTTAATAGAAAAGATCCTTGTGAAGTGATTCGCGAATTAATATCTAATTCCTATGATGCTAATGCTTCAATCATTGAAATATATCCACTTTTATCTGAGAAAGGATTTATATTTTTTGATAATGGCACTGGTTTGAGTGAACAGCAAGAAATTAATGGTATTACTCCCTATGTAGCTTTCTTTTCTATTGGAAAATCAACAAAAATTCAAGGTGAGGCCATAGGTTATAAGTGTCAAGGTTCTAAACTCTGTTTTGCTTCTAAAAAAATAACGATTATTACACGATCTCAAGAAGATTTATTTTGGAGGTATAAATCTATAGATAATCCTAAATATAACCTAGATGAACATTTTGATATTTCATCAGATTTTACACAAACTCCTTGGGAGGTAGTAAAAGAAAATTTCCAAACAGTAAAGTCTACAACTGCAAATATTATTAAAGAATTAGATGATAATTTTTTTACATCTAAATTTAATAGACAGGGTACAATGATAATTGTTGAAGGATTAGAAGTTAATAACTTTTCTGAATTTTATTCTTCAGATGATTATGGACATAATAAATATTCCTATTTAAAAAATTATATAAAATTTAACACTAGACATGGTGATATGAGGATACTCAGACCTGATCATACAGGTTTTCCTTATAGAAGAGCTAATTCATTTAGTAAAACAATAAGATACAATGATCAACTAAAATTACATATCTGGTCAAAAAAAAGAACAAAATATAGTTTACAAGAAGTGGAAGCCGGATATCCGTATCTTGATAAACCAGATAGTTCTGAAGAAAGTAAAATTAAGACTCCTTCGCAAATCGCAAGGTTAAATGATGGTAATTTCTACGCTCGTTATTGTTCCACTTTTTCCTATGAAGAAGCAACATACTGTATAGTTTTAGCAATAGATGGATATAAAAGAGCTAAAAATAAATATCCGGAATTAGCTAGAAAAGGCCATACAAGATCAGGTATAAAACTATCAGATCAAAGAGGAGTATTTATTTCTTCAGAAGGTGTGAGAATCTGTGCTTATAATGAGATTTTTGAAAGTAGTTATCTGCAAGATTATAAGTTATTATCTGATAGCAAATCTCAGTTACATTACTTATTAATTATCAATGGTAGCTTTGACGTTGTAACTAATAGAAATTCGCTCACTGATAGTTCTAGGCAAATATTAAAAGATGAGTCATTTATAGAAAAAATTAAGCAGTTTTTAGACGAAGCAAAAAGACAGATTCCTGTATTTAAGGAGTTTATAGAAAGATTGAATCAAGACAACCAGGAAGAGAAATTAGAAGCATATCAAAAAAAATTAGATAAATTAAAAAGTAGTGTTCAGAATCGGTGTAGATTTAGAGTAACTAATATAGAACAATTAAAAGATAAGTGGATAATCCAACCAGAAATAGGTGAAGAGCATTGGGTAGGTGCTTTATATACAATGTTTGCTCATTTAGTAACTTTGGATTTACCTTATTCTAATTTATGGATGCGTCCACGCACATTTTCTGGAGTTGGTCTTGATAGTATCGCAGTACCTTTGGAGGAAAATAGTTTAAAAGATAAAGTCCATAGAGGATTAGAATATAAATATACTTTTTCACCAACAGATGAATATAATCATCCTTTTATTGTTACTAACTTTATAGTTTGTTGGGATATGATTACACCAGAAGAAAAAGAGCGTATTACAGATTCTTATGGTTATTTTGGTTTCGTTTCATTAACAGAAGAATTAGAAGATATTGGGTATGAAATTATTAACATTGAAAGTAATACAGGTGAAATACACAACGAAAATATCAAGGTTATTAGTTTAAAGAAATTACTTGATAAAACTTTTGAATGTAAATGGACTGACCCAAATTAAAACACATATACATTATCAAAAATAACCCCATCCTGAAAATCCTGAAATCCTGGACATCCTGATTCTGACAAAATAATATATTAACTTAAAAGAGCGAATCTAATCTACAATATAATTATCAACACTCATGGAAAAAGTAGAAACTGATGAAATTCTATCTAAAAATGAAGCTATCAAATATTTACCAATCCTGAAAAATAAGGATTCCGACAACATTAAAAAACATTAAATCCCCGACTTAATTTAGTCATATTATTAGTAAATAATAACTCAATTTCAGAAGTCAGGGATCTTAACATCTTGTTATTCTACAACTCTTTCACCGTTAACTGAATACTCGGACTTGGTAAGAACGTATATCTCAAATAGAACCCCAACCACACAAATGCAATAATTAACAAAGTTCCAATTCCCAGAAAATTAGGTAACCAAAACACCACCTCTATATGATTGATAGCACCTGGTTTAAGTGTCCATATCAATTGATTACCATGCTTTTCTGGTTTAATAGCATTTTCATTATTGTCAATGTTTTTTGTTCCCCAAGGTGTCTGTAAACTAAAATCTAAATTGACAATTGAATTATTATTCTTGGTGGTAAGCATGGCCAAAGAACGCAAATCTAAATCATAAACTAGATGATTTCTAGAAAATAGGAAAAAATTCCTATCTTCTGCTACCAAACTTGAGGCAATATCTGATATTTCTGAATTATTGCTATCTTGAGAACTGCGATTTTTGAAAAATACAGTAAATTTTTCTTGTAATTCCTTCGCACTAGTAAAAGGAATTTTTACAATAATTTCTGCTGGTGAAATTCTCTGTGTTGAACCTCCTAAACTTCGGGCTTGATTTTCTAAAGTTTTTAACCATTCCGATAGATAATCACTACTAAAAAGAGTAATTCTTTCCGCTAACTGAATATGCTGTATTAATTCCCCATTATTTGTGCTATTAAAATTTACTCCTAAATCATATTTTACACAACCAGATAGCAGCAATGAAGAAAGTATTACCATCAATACAATAGGTTTTATTTTGGTAATTTTGCCAATTTTACTAATTGAGAAAAATACGGATTTTATCTTAATGAAAGTGAATACATTCATTGTAATTTCTCCTTATTTGCTAAAAACTTAACCAAACTAAATAGGAAATTGTTAAACAAACAGCAATTAAAGCTACCCAAACAAAGCGATTATCTTTAGTATTGACCGTGCTAAGATCAATATATTCTGGTTCTACAGATTTGGGTTGAGATTGAGATTTTTTAGGTTGGGAATTGACAACTATTTTAGATTTGTTATCAGCAACTATACCAAAATCGGGAATTTCTGTCATCCATTCTTGAGGACGATTAAGTTTGGGTGCTTTTAAAATGTAGACTAGGCGCTTTGCTTGTTGACGAATTTCATAATGGGGATGACCTACAAGTTGTTGACAAAGATTTATTGCTGCTTCTGAACGTCCCGCAGCTTCATAAGCATTCACCAACCAAATTTCTACTTCACCAGCAAAACGGGTATTTTTTGCTAATAGGGCGCTGGCTTTTTCTAAATTTTCTACAGCTTCCCGATATTGACCATTTTCAAAAGCAGTTGTCCCCATTTGGTAACGCGATCTAGCGAGTTCTAAACTTTCTGTAGTCATTAGTTATTCAGTCATTAGTTATTAGTTATTAGTGAAATCGGCGGTTAGAAACCCCATCTAAACAAACAAAACCCACCAGCGTGGGTTAAAAACCTCTGGTTTTTATGCAGTCTGCGGAGGCGGAATTTGTTTGTGTAGCCGTGAATTTTATTCACCAGAACTATTAATCCTGATTATTGTCTCAACTGAGAACCAAGAATCATTGTCCCAATCCCCACATCTGTAAATACTTCTAACAGTAAAGCATGAGGAATACGACCATCAATGATATGTGAAGCTTTCACCCCTTGAGCAAGCGATCGCACACAACAATTCACTTTAGGAATCATCCCCCCACTAACTATACCATCAGCAATTAATTGTCGCGCTTCCCGAATATCTATTTTCGGAATCAAGGTAGAAGGGTCATGATAATCTTTTAAAATTCCTCTGGTATCGGTGAGCAAAATTAATTTTTCTGCTCCCAAAGCTGCGGCTATTTCCCCCGCTACGGTATCAGCATTAATATTATAAGCCTGTCCCGTTTCATCAGCAGCAACACTGGAAACTACGGGAATATAGCCATTACTAGAAAGTGTTTCTAAAATTTTGATATTGACACTGCTAACTTCCCCAACAAAACCAATTCCTTCATCACCTTGAGGACGAGCCGTAATTAAGTTACCATCTTTACCACAAAGTCCTACGGCCATACCTCCAGCCTGGTTAATTAGCGCGACAATTTCTTTATTTACACGCCCAACTAACACCATTTCTACTACATCCATTGTTGGTGCATCGGTAACACGCAAACCATTTTTAAATTGTGCTTCAATTCCTAATTTACCTAACCAACTATTAATTTCTGGACCACCACCATGAACTAAAATTGGCCGCAAGCCGACGCAAGATAAAAAGACCACATCCCGAATCACCTTATCTTTGAGGTTGCTATCCTTCATTGCTGCGCCACCATATTTAACTACAACGGTGCGACCAGCGAATTGTTGGATGTAAGGTAATGCTTCACTGAGAATTTCGACGCGATTCGCTTCAGCCTTCCTGATATACTCTGTATCATTAATCATGTTTTTACCCAAGTTGCTAATTATCTAGTTTATTGGATAACTAGCAACTAGAGTTAATCAGCTATTGTGATCATAGCAGTGGGACAGGGAGCAGAAAGATATTCATTACCCATTACCCATTACCTATTACCTATTACCTGTTCCTAAGAGAGTTGAAACAAGAAAGTCACTAAATCGCCCTTACCCAAGCTAATGCGATCGCCGGGACGGAGGCGATGTCTATTTCCTGGTAATAGGGGTAAATTGTTGATGTAAGTACCATTGGAACTACCCGCATCTTCTATATAACAAGCATCTCCCTCAATCCGAATATCTGCATGAATCCGGGAAACAATCTCCGAATTTGTGAACCCTGAAACATCAATATCCGGCGGAATTCGGTCATTAGGCTTCCCAATATGAATAACTGAGAGATTTTGTGGTAATTCTATTTCTTGGTTAGCTTGAACATAAAATAACCGCGCCACTACCTGTTGTAATTGGGTGTTAGACACCTTAGCTGGCGGTGCAGCAGGGGCTACTTCAGGAATTGTTGGCGGATCTATCTGGGGTACATAAGGAGGCGGAATATAAGCTTCCGGTTCTGGTGCTACAGGTGCAGGGGGAGGGGTAAGGACAGGGGGAATATATACTTCCGGTTCTGGCGCTACAGGTGCAGGGGGAGGGGTAAGGACAGGGGGAATATATATTTCCGGTTCTGGCGCTACAGGTGCAGGTACAGAAGGGATATAAACAGCTTGTTCCTGGACTACAGCTACAGGTGGGGGAGTAAGTACAGGGGGAATATATACTTCTGGTTCTGGTGCTATGGGGGGAACATAAACGGCTTGTTCTTGAACTACAGCTACAGGCGCTGGAGCTATGGGCGGTATATTAACATTAACAGGAGGGCTGACGGTATTCGCAATTCCCAAGGCATCGGGCTTTAATAGTTCCATGATTGGATCAGGAGCAACCGGCGGTACTTGTACAGGAATATTAGCAGCAGCAGTTGGTGCGACTGTGGTTGCTGTCACAGCAGCGGCGTGAAGACGTAGGTTATAACCGCACTGACCGCAGAATGCCGCATCTGACTGTACTGTTGCTCCACAATTAGGACATTTAGCTGTAGCTGGCAACGGGCTGTAGCAAGCTTCACATTGAACAGCCCCATCTGGATTAGGGTGATTGCAATTAGGGCAAACTATCATGGATTTAAGCCTTAGTCAAGGTCGTTGTAAAAATATTACTGACAAGCACAGCAGTAACTTTAGCTTTTGATGCTAATAATTACCTAGAGTGAAAACATTTAGCTTTTGAGTTCTAAACCAGCCGCAGTATCTAGCAACCAGTAAAGTTCTCCCTGGGGTTTAATCAAGCGAGATGGATAAGCAAAATCATCTGCTACTGGTGCGAAAATTTGCGCCAGTGCTGGCCTTTTGTTAGCACCAGCAACCATAAAAATCACACTGCGAGCCGCGTTAATCAATGGGTAAGTAAAGGTAATGCGGAGACTGTCACCTTTATTACCAACAGTAATTAAGCGATCGCACACTTTGAGAGCCTCTGTGTGGGGAAACAAAGATGCAGTATGGGCATCATCACCCATTCCCAATAAAACTACATCTAATGCTGGGAACTCTCCAGATACGGAATTAAAAAATGTTTGCAGATGCTGGTTATACTTAGCTGCATCCACTTCTGGATGAGCGGACAAAGTGGGGATAGCATGAATATTAGCCGCTGGTATAGCAACCTGATCTAACCATGCCCGTCGCGCCATCAATTCGTTGCTATCAGGGTGATCTGCTGGCACATAACGCTCATCTCCCCAGAATACATGAATTTTATCCCAAGGTAAATTTTGCGTGGCCATGGCTTCATACAAAGGTTTTGGTGTGCTGCCACCTGATAAAGCAATTGTAAATTGTCCCCGTTCCCTAATAGCAGTTTCCACTTTTGACAGGATCAATTCTAGCGCCCGTTGGACTAGTTCGGACACGCTGGTGTGAACTTCAACAGTTTTGTTCATGGCATTATCATTACATGATGCTGTTTCTTTGCAATACCATAGCGAACTTCTGACCATTTTCCGGTTTAACTGTGGAAACTTTTAACATCATCAAGTTAAACCATAAATTATGGTCTTCTATTGTCCTTTACCTTCTTTATCATTATTCTTGATTGCTTGTCAGTATTCAGTTGTACTAATCGCTCATAATCACT
>LJOT01000496.1 GCA_001672075.1 Anabaena sp. CRKS33 | reverse complement strand
CTACTTTTGTAGAAGGTTTGGGTATAGGTTTTCCATCTTCTTTCAATACTTCTAAATACAATTCTATAGCTTCTTTAATTAGTTCTTCTGTTTCTTGTAGAGTATCACCACAGGCAACACATCCGGGTAAATCTGGAACATAAGCACTCCAGTTTTTATCACCACATTCATAAATTACTGTGTACTCAATCATTATGTTTTTGAATGATTATTTGTTGGGAAGTTGAGATTTTTTTGTCTGAATCAGGATGTCCAGGATTTGAGGATTTACAGGATGTTTTTGAATGATTATTTGTTGGGAATTTGGTGATTTTTTGAGGATGTTTTTGATGATGGTTTTTGCATTATTTAAACCATCTAAAAATTACCATCCTGTACATCCTTTAATCCTGGATATCCTGATTCAGACTTAATAATTTTCTGTACCCCTTATAATGTTACAATTCTACAAGTCTGAACGACGAGAGAAGAGTAACCCACGATTACTATCCTCTAACCTACCAGTCGCACCCCCACTCGCATTTATTTTTGCGGCAGGGAGGTGGCCTTCGGGTGCTTTTATATCAAAAGTAATATTATTGTATCCCAACCAGTAATACAGCCTTCCCGTATTTCTCCATCCTACCTTGTCCCCAAACTTCTCCCAGATTTCAGTGTGATATTCTCTTAACTTCTCCCAGATTTCAGATTTGTTCCCAAAATTCTCCCAGATTTCAACTTCTCTTTCTCTCGTTCCCCCTAAACCCTGATAAATCTTTTTCTGTACAGAAAACCCAAATTTACCATTACTGTACTTTACCCACAATTGGTCAATAGTACGAAGGTCTGCACAGGGAAAATTAACAATACTGTTATAATCTAACCAACCTTCTTTTTCCCGTTTCGCAACAGCTAACATTACCCTTCGTGTTTCCTCATCCGCTTCTTTCCATTTTCTAGCTTTGAGGAACTCACGCAGTGTTCTGTAGTCCATTCCTACTGCTGATTTTAATTGTGCATCCTCGAATATTATTAACGCCTCTTTTACTTTTGCTTCTGTGCGAGTTTCTAGCAAACCATAAGCCACATTTTTTACTTCATCAGACTCATCATTTAAAGCCTGAATCACTAAATCTAAACCCATTTCTCCGTAATTTAAAGCCTGTGGGAGAGCAGCTATTCTTACTTGGGGGTGAGAATTATTTAGTCTTAATTTTACCCCTTCAATGCCGCCTAAAACTGCTGCAAACTGTGAATTTTGATCTTGACCACCTAGTACAGCATCGTATTTTCCCGGTTGTTGTGGATGATTTGTCATTGGTAGATATTTGTATTTGATAATGTTAATTATATACTGTTAATTATATACTGTTAATTGTTAATGCTTCGTTAAACATTTATTAGTAGTCGAAAAACCTTGTAAATAATATACAAAAATGATATTATATTAAATGTACTAAACATTATTAGGACTCAAGATAATGTTGTTAGAATTAAAGCGTATTCATGTACCTCCAGGACAAACAGTAGTGATATTATTGAACATCTGAAAAACTATGCTCAAAAGTATAAAAATAGAGAACTTTCGCTGCTTCAAATCTTTTGAACTTCAACAACTAGGAAGAATTAACTTACTAGTTGGTGAAAATAATAGCGGTAAAACATCAATACTCGAAGCTATTCAACTTTTCTGTTCACGTTGTAATTTAGAAATACTGCGTGAAAGAATGAATAACCGCAGTGAATATTTTTATGATGATGAACTGAGGAGA
>LJOT01000495.1 GCA_001672075.1 Anabaena sp. CRKS33 | reverse complement strand
GAAACAACAGCAGTAGGGAGTTTTGGAGTAGCCAATAATTTTGGATTATATGATATGCACGGCAATGTCTGGGAATGGTGTTTGGATGACTGGCATGATAATTATAAAGGAGCGCCAACAGATGGAAGTCCTTGGTTTAATAGTGATGATAAACTAAGTGACAAATCAGGACGCGCTGTGATGCGGGGCGGGTCTTGGATCAGCAATCCTCAAGACTGCCGTTCTGCGTCTCGCTTCAACTACGATAGGGACGTGCGCGACGGCATCGGCTACAATATTGGTTTTCGTGTTGTCTGCGTTGTTGGGAGAACCCTCCGGTAGCACTTTATACTTTTCTCCTTTTGCCCTTTGCACTTGTTCTTTTTACCCTTTGTTAGCGAAGCGTTAAAAATTTTTTTGGCAAAAATGATCTATGATGGTGCAAAAGCGAAGCGTTAAAAATTTTTTTGGCAAAAATGAAGGAATTATCAGTTATTCAAAAAACCTATGATTGTATTAAATGGTATGTGCCAATTATTGAGCGATTACCAAAAATTCATAAGTTTACATTAGGAGATAGAATCATCAATCAACTCTATGATTTATTAGAGGGTTTAATTCAAGCCAAATATGCCAAAAATAAACTTCCTCAATTAGAATCTCTGAATACTAAACTAGATATTTTGCGATACCAGACACGAATGATGCTAGACTTCGATAAGATGTCAGTAGAACGATGGGAATACGCTATCAAGTTAATAGATGAAATTGGCACAGAACTAGGTGGATGGATTAAAAAGCAAAGAACTAGGGAAAATTAAGTTAATTCCCTGGATGCGGAAATATTAATTTTGTATCTATGGAATATTGGGTTTATTAAATAGCAAATTTTATGAAGCGTTACGGCAATCTTTATCCCCAAATCATTAACTTTGAAAACATACTTTTAGCATCACGTCAAGCCCAAAAAGGGAAACGATTTCGAGACAATGTGTTAGATTTTAACTATCATTTAGAAACTGAATTAATTAGATTACAGAAACAGTTAACTGATAAAACTTATCAGCCAGGAGTTTACCGCACCTTTCACTTGATCAATCCCAAAAGCCGCCTAATTTCTGCCGCACCCTATCGTGATAGAGTTGTTCATCATGCTCTTTGTAATGTCATAGTACCAATTTTCGAGAAAACATTTATAGCTGATTCTTATGCTAACCGACTTGGTTTTGGTACACATCGAGCTTTAAAAAAATTTACTACCTTTGCGAGAAACAGCAATTATGTCCTGCAATGCGATATTAGAAAATATTTTCCTACTATTGACCATATAATCTTAAAAGAATTAATCCGTCGGAAAATTAAATGTTCCGATACCCTGTGGCTAATTGTTACTATTATTAACAATAGTAACGAACAAGAAACCGTAATTGATTATTTCCCTGGAGATGATTTACTTGCTCCTGTAATCCGCAGAAAAGGTTTACCAATTGGAAATTTAACTAGCCAGTTTTTTGCCAATATTTATTTAAATAGCCTTGACCATTTTGTTAAAGACAAGCTAAAAATATGTAAATATGTCCGCTATGTTGATGACTTTGCTTTATTTAGTGATGAGAGAGAGTTATTAGCAGATGCCAGATTAGCTATAGAAGAATATTTAGCTAACTTAAGGCTGATTTAGATTTTAGATTTTGGATTTTGGATTTTGGATTGGGTTTGAAACTGCAACTTAAATTCTACCCAGATATACCATTTTAGATTTTGGATTTTAGAT
>LJOT01000204.1 GCA_001672075.1 Anabaena sp. CRKS33 | reverse complement strand
TTTGGGTTAGATTGTACAATTCTCTTGCTAACATTAATAGGTTTAACCTACATCTGTGGCCGACTTTATCCACAGGTAGCAATGTAATCTGGAGAAAAACGGTCTTATGAGTTTGGATAAACCCTCTGAAGAATGTGCCGCAAGGGTGATGGAAACTGTCCCCTTATTGATGCGGTTTATCCGAGCCGAAATGCGATCGCACAGTGCTGACTCTTTATCTATACCACAATTGCGATCGCTCGCGTTTCTCAATCGCAATCCTGGTGCTTCTTTATCAGAGGTAGCAGAACATTTAGGAGTCACCTGTGCTACAGCATCCACAACTATAGAAAAATTAGTCCAACGAAATCTGGTGCAACGTACAGATAATCCTCAAGAACGACGACGAGTAGTCCTGAATTTGACGAGAGAGGGAAAATTGCTTTTAGAGCAATCCCAGGAAAAAACTCGCGGGGAAATTGCGGAAATTCTGGAGGGTTTAACACCAGAACAAGTATCAACAATTGAAGAAGGGTTAAGTCTACTAAAAAATGTCTTTGAGCAAACAGAAACAAATCCTCCCTAATACTAAAGCTGCACACGATCCTTTTGCAGCCATGAGATTTCGAGATTATCGGTTATTTACTATTGGGCGTGTTCTCTTGTTTACAGGAGGACAAATGCAAACGGTGGCTATTGGTTGGGAACTTTATGAGCGCACCCATTCTCCTTTAGCGTTAGGTGGAGTGGGATTAGCCCAAGTAACACCAATGATATTACTGACATTAATAGCAGGTCATGTTGCTGATAAGTATAACCGTCAACGCACTACTTTACTAGCAATTTTCCTCCTGGCAGTTTGTTCCTTGGCTTTAGGGCTTATTTCCTATACCAAAGGGGCAATTTTCCTAGTTTATGGCTGTTTAGTATTAATGGGTGTAGCAAGGGCATTCCTCAAACCAGCCAGTGATGCTTTAATGTTTCAGTTGATACCAACTAATCTTTTTTCTAATGCAGCGACTTGGATAAGTAGTAGCTTTCAATTAGCATCGGTGATAGGTCCATCCTTGGGAGGATTGGGTATTGCTTTATTCAAAAGTGCTACAGGAGTGTATCTAGTAGCTGCGATCGCCTCACTATTATGTTTAGCATCTGTAGCCGCCATTAAACCCCAACCAACGAATTTTAGTAAAGAACCAGTATCTTTAAAATCCCTGGCTGCGGGGGCTGAATTTGTCTGGAATAATCAATTAATTCTCGCAGCCATTACCCTTGATTTATTTGCCGTTTTATTTGGTGGTGCTGTAGCATTATTACCCGTCTTTGCAAAGGATATTTTACACGCTGGTCCGGTGGAATTGGGCTATTTACAAGCTGCCCCATCTATAGGCGCATTGATTATGGCAGCATTGTTAGTATATTTACCACCTATCCGCAAGGCTGGAGCGGCTTTACTGTGGTCAGTTGTGGGATTTGGGGTTGTAACAATTGTTTTTGGTTTATCCCGTTGGGTGTGGTTGTCGTTATTGATGTTGGCATTCAGTGGGGCGTTAGATAGTATTAGTGTGGTCATTCGTCATACTTTGGTGCAAATTAAAACCCCTGATCATTTACGGGGAAGAGTTGCGGCTATTAATAGTGTGTTTATTAGTGCATCTAATGAGTTAGGAGGTTTTGAGTCTGGTTTGACTGCGGCTTTATTTGGTCCTGTGTTATCTGTAGTTGGTGGGGGTATTGGGACGATTTTAGTGGTGGTGGCTACGGCAATGATTTGGCCGGAGATTAGGAAGTTAGGGGCGTTGCATGAGGATTAATTGTCGGAATCAGGATTTATAAGATTTGAGGATTTACAGGATTTAATTATCTGTATTTTTTTCATCCTGTTAATCCTGGACATCCTGATTCAGACAAGATCTAGATTAGATTATCTAGGAAATCTCATGAGAGAAATTGATTTATGGAAACTGAAAAGACGATTCTGAACCGAAGTTTTCATAATGATGAACCCAACATTCAGTTATATACTTTTCCATTCCTTCTGGAATAACTGCTTGATGCCAATTTTCGCCAGCAAAATCTTCGACAAATTGCTCATTTTCCCAAATTGAAATCATCACATATTCTTCGGTTGCCCATTTTGTTGGTCTGCCAATAGTGACAGACACCAAACCTTGATATGACTTAACAAGTGGGATTGATACCTTCAGGAATTTTGACTCAAATTCTTGATGAAATTGCAATGGAACTCTGACCCGAAAAATGCGGCTGATCATTTAAGTTTTTGGGTATTTAGGTTACTGATAAAATATCATACAGAAAAAATAACAGTAATATCAGCAAGTGTTGGTAAAGTTTCACTTTTTATCCATAAAATCCTTAACTACCCAAACGTCACCGGAACTTGATAATAAACCGGCTCATTCCCTGCTTTCCACTTGATATTACAACCAATACTCGGCTTTTGCTCCCAAGTAATTACTTCATCTGCTAAAACATAATTAATCGCTTTCCGTAAATCTTGTCCAGTTACAGGTAAACCATTTTTTGGACGACTATCATCTAACTGTCCCCGATAAGCGAGTTTTCTATTAGCATCAAATACAAAAAAGTCTGGAGTACAAGCTGCAAAAAAATCTTTAGCTACTTTTTGACTTTCATCATAAAGCAAAGGATAGGATAAGTCTATTTCTTGGGCAAAATCTTTAAGTAATTCTGGTGCATCATCAGGATGAGTATTAATATCATTAGAACTAATGGCTACAATACCCACATTTCTATTTTTGTAATCTTGTCCTAACTTTGCTAGTTCAAACTTGATATGTTGCACAAAAGGACAATGACGACTCAGAAAGATAACTACCAAGACTTTTTTATCCGCAAAGTTTGCCAATGAAATCGTTTTACCTGAAACCACATCTGGGAGATTAAATTTAGGTGCTAAAGTTCCCAAAGGTAACATCGTCGAAGGTGTTAAAGCCATAAAATCCAACTCCTTAAATTTTTGAAATTACAGTTAGTGAAATTAATTAAATGGTGTAACTAAATTAAACCTAAAACCTCTCTCCTTGTAGCATAGAGGCTTTGATTTTCCCCCTTCCCTCTTAGGGAAGGGGGTTAGGGGGTTGGGTTAAGCTGCTACAAGATTGGGAATATATGCCCCAGAATCTCCTTGAATGGCTTGACTATACTGACCGTCAATACCTAAAGGCAGATCACCAGCAATGGTTACACGCTGCACCCGACGGGGTTGATCTCCATAATCGGCAATGGCATAATGTTGAGTAGCGCGGTTATCCCAAAATGCCACATCCCCAACTTGCCAACGCCAACGCACTGTATTCTCAGGTCGTGTAATATAAGATTGCAACAAGCGCAGAATATCAGCTGATTCAGTGGGAGATAAACCGGGAATTTGGCGCACAAAACCACCAATAAACAAACCCTTTTCCCCAGATTCAGGGTGAATTCTCACCACTGGATGCAAGGTTTCATACACCGTTGAAGTAAACACATCTCGGTAAGATTTTACTTCTTCCGGTATATCAAAGGCTGTGGCATAATCATAAGCATTACTATGTACAGCCCAAAGTTTGTCAGCTAAATTCCGCAAATGCTCCGGTAAATCTTGGTATGCAGTCACCGAATTTGCCCAAATAGTATCCCCTCCCGCTGGCGGAATTACCAATGCCCGCAAGACCGAGCCAAGGGGCGGACGATCTACAAATGTAACATCCGTGTGCCAGCTATTAGCACGGGCAACGGTGCGGCTATAATCTAAGTCCAATACTTCTGGATGTCCAGGAAGTGATGGAACTGTGGGATGTGCAGTAGTTATTTTACCAAAACGCTGTGCAAAAGCTACTTGTTCATTAGCATCTAATTCTTGTCCACGAAAGAAGATGACTTTATATTCAACTAGGGCTTTTCTAATTTCGCCGATAATTTCATCACTGAGGTTTTCAGCTAGATTAACACCTTTAATTTTTGCACCGATACGTCCAGCAATTGGTTTGATTTCTATGTTTTGATAACTCATAAATCTGTGTTCTCAATTTAGGAATAGTTGAATGCAGTGTTTGACTAAGCAGCCATAGGAACAGGAGCAGCAAATTTAGCATATCGCTCAATATAGAACTCTTTAGAGTGAGCGATCACCTTTACAGATTCACGTTCTTTGAGCGCGTGTTTCCACTGTTTCAAACGAGTAAATTCAGCAGGGATACCAAAGCCACGATAATGTTTAAGAGCGCCCCATCTTTCAAACCAGGGGAAAAAGGTAAAATCAACTAAACTGATAGATTCACCAAACCAGTATGGACCATCTCCCGAAAGTTTTCCTAACCCTTCATTTTCAATAAATTCTAGATGTTTGTAGAGTTCTTTTTTAGCTTCTTCTTGTTTTTGGAAATCTGGACTGCGTAAAAGAGTAGAAAAAGCAGGAACTAATCTAGTATTAGCAAAATCTATCCAAATTCGAGCCTGAGCTTTGGCAATGGGGTTACTAGGTAAAAGTGGTGGTTTAGGAAATACTTCATCCAGATATTCATTAATAACTGCTGATTCCCAAATTCGATTTTCTCCATGAGTAATTGCAGGTACTTTTCCATAGGGAGAAACTTCTGTAAAACCTTCTGGTTTATTCTGTAAATCAATTTCAATCAAATCGAAATCAATGCCCTTTTCTTGAAGTACCAAGCGAGTACGGTGAGCATAAGGACAAACTACCGCACTATAAATCTTAATGTCAGCCATGTTTAAATTCCTTTGTAAATTAGGACTTGTGCTTCGGCATTGGGAAATAGATATTTAATCCAAAATCCCAAATCTTAAATAGTTGGTGTCATAAACCTCAATAGGCTTGTGGCAAAAGATATCAAACACTAACTAAACTTTGAATATTTTGTGAACTCTAATCTTTCAACAAAAATGAGGTTTTTCCCCACTTTTGGGTAAACACAAATTCCTGTAAAGGTTTACGGACACGGGGAGCTAGTTCACGTTCTTTGAGTCCATCAGGAAGACTCTGTGGATCTCCTGGATAGCCAATCGTGAGTGCTGTAGCGGGTTCATAGTCCTCTGGAATCTGGTATTCTGTTTTGGCTTTGTCTCCATTAAATCCCCCAATTTGATGGGCAAATAAACCAAAAGAAGTGGCTTGAAGAATCAGGTTTTCTAAGGCCAGTCCGACATCATGAAATGCGTGTCTGTTGATTTTGCCATCATCAGTGCGAACTTTAGCAACAGCCAGTATCAGCACAGGAGCGGTTTTTGCCCATCCTTGATTGAACTCAACCAAGATACTCAGTAACCGATTGTATTCCGTGGGGTCATCTTTGGTAGCAACAATAAAACTCCACGGTTGATGATTGTAAGAAGAAGGGGCCCAGCGAGCCGCTTCTAGTAATGAGAGTAGCTTCTCTTGTTCTACAGATTGCTCGCTATAAGCTCTAGGACTCCAGCGACTGCGAATCAATTCATGAATAGGGTAGTCGTTAAGCGCAAGTTTTTCTGTCATTTGAATGAATTTTCTGATTGGTATTGGGTTTTTAACATCTGTCAGCAGTTCAAAAAACCCTTTTTTGGACAAAAAATCTAAATACTACTGTAATCTGATAAAGTAATAGTAGTTATTTGATAATACTGCATAAATCCAAAAGTAGTCAACTATTTTTTGTTTTCAAAATCTAAGCAAATGTCAAATACAGCATTAATTGTCGGGGCAGGAAGTGGATTCAGCGCGTGTTTATTAACAAAATAAGGCTTTACCGTCGCTTATTGAACTTGATCCTGCCGATGTTGCCAAAAGGCTTATGGGGGCTTTTTGGTGGCACAACCAGCCGCGAAACGTCAGTTGGCTTTAGGTGGAAGTGCGATTTTCTTTACAGGTGTTTCTGCAAGCGTGAAGGGTTATCCTCAGTCTGCACCTTTCGCAATGGGTAAATTTGCCTTGCGAGGTTTAGCTCAAAGTATTGCCCGTGAACTTGCTCCTTGTGAATATCCACGTAGCCCATTTTGTGATTGATGGAGCAATTCGTTCTGCAACTCGTCAAGAAATAGTAGATACAGCAGTTCCCGATATTATGAAGTACAGATATTAATAATAAAACTCTTGTGGTGCGGGCATCTTGCCCGCACAAGGTGTACCTCACTTAAGCTGAACTTGCTGTAAAATGGAATAATTCTTCCCAAGTCAGTTTATGAATATTCAACACGGAGAACAATGGCAAAAGATACTGTAATTAATAGTTTTCACGCTCATATCTATTTTGATACCGCCACTGGTGAAGCGGCTGCTCGTGTAAGAGAAGGTTTAGGTGCTAAATTTGATGTGAGGCTAGGACGTTGGCATGAACAACCTGTAGGACCACACCCCAAATCAATGTATCAAGTTGCTTTTTTACCACATCAGTTTGGTGAAGTAGTTCCTTGGTTAATGGTTAATCGTCAAGGTTTAGATATTTTGGTTCACCCAGAAACAGGAGATGATGTCAAAGATCATACAGATAATTCTCTTTGGTTAGGAGAAAAACTACCATTGAATATTGAGTTTCTGCAAAGGTTGAAAACTATTTAAACTTACCAAAATGCTTTCTCACACAGTCCTTTTTGACCTAGATGGAACTCTCACTGATCCTAAACCGGGGATTACTGGCTGTATTCAGTATGCTTTATCGGAACTTGGTTATAAACCACCAGATGTTAATGAATTGCTTTGGTGTATTGGACCACCACTGAAAAGCAGTTTTTCCCAGTTATTGCAAACCTCTAATGACACATTGCTGGAGGAGGCAATTTCACTATATCGTAGTCGCTTTTCTACGATTGGGTTATTTGAAAACTCCCTTTATCCGCAAATTCCCGAAACCCTAAAAACTATTCGTGCTGCTGGTTATCAGACTTTTGTAGCGACTTCTAAACCTCAAATTTATGCTGAACGAATTATTAAATATTTTGATTTAGCACCTTTGTTTGATGGTGTTTATGGTAGTGAGTTAGATGGGAATAGAAGTATGAAAGGTGATTTAATTTCCTACATTATGGAGAAGGAAAGTCTTTTAGCTTCTACTGTAGTTATGGTAGGCGAT
>LJOT01000913.1 GCA_001672075.1 Anabaena sp. CRKS33 | reverse complement strand
AGGTTATGATGATAATATCATGATTACCGATATTTTTTCTCTGTGTTCTCTGTGTTCTCTGTGGTTCGATAAAAAAAAGAATTTGTCTGAATCAGGATACCCAGGATTATAGGATTTTCAGGATTTTGTCTGAATCAGGATAACCAGGATTAAAGGATTTACAGGAATTTGTCTGAATCAGGATACCCAGGATTATAGGATTTTCAGGAATTTGTCTGAATCAGGATACCCAGGATTAAAAGATTTACAGGAATTTGTCTGAATCAGGATACCCAGGATTATAGGATTTTCAGGATTTTGTCTGAATCAGGATACCCAGGATTATAGGATTTTCAGGATTTTGTCTGAATCAGGATAACCAGGATTAAAAGATTTTCAGGATATGGTTTATCTGTGTGTTTTCAGTTGTAAAATAATAGATTTAAACATTCTTCACGA
>LJOT01000494.1 GCA_001672075.1 Anabaena sp. CRKS33 | reverse complement strand
TGGGTTAAATGTGCTGGCTTCTGATTTGAATCCTGTGGCTGTGGTGACGATGAAAGCAGCTATGGAATATCCTTTAAAGTTTGGACCAGATTTACAGCAGGATATTGATAAATGGGTGAAGTGGGTAGGTGATGAAGCCCAAAAAAGGTTGGCTGAATTTTTCCCTTCTCACCCTGGGGAAACGGTACAAAATTATTTATGGGCGCATACTGTTGTTTGTCCAAGTTGTGAGTCTGTTGTTCCTTTAAGTCCTAATTGGTGGTTATATAAACGCCCAGAAAAGCAAAATTTACATAAATGGTGTGCAGTTAAGCCAATTCCTAATCCTGAGAATAAGCGGGTTGATTTTGAATTGGTTAAGGGTGAAAAAGGAAAGGGGACAACTATTCAAACTGATGATGGTGAATATGATCCTGATACGACAACTACCATTAGTCGAGGTGTTGGTAAATGTCCTAATTGTGGAAATGTAATTGATGATGATATTATTAAATCACAAGCTAAAACTATTGATTTTGGGCATCAATTATATGCAGTTGCTTATAAAAAAGGTAAGGGAGGTTTAGAATTTAGAACTCCTGAAGATATAGATTTTGAAGGTATAATAAATTCTCGGAAACAATTACAAAAAATAACTGATTTAGATAATTTATATAACTTCCCTGATGAAGAAGTTGTATTTGGTGACAAAACAAACGAATTATTAAGATATGGAATGGATAAATGGTCAAAATTATTTAATTCCCGTCAACTTTTAACCCTTGTCACTTATGTAGAAATTATCAATGAAGCAAAAAATCTGATTCAACAAGAATGTAAAAAACAGAAACAAGAAAAAATTATAAAATTAGAATCAGAAAGTAAAATTGAATTAGAACAGAAAAATATAGAAGAATTAGAAAACTATTATCAAATAAAATTTGAAGCAATTAGCACATATTTAGGTTTGGTAATGGATAGGTGTGTTGATAAAAATTGTCGGTTATCAATGTATGATTCAAGCCGTGCATCTTATAGAACTGCATCAGGAATGCACGCATTAAATTTAATGTGGAATTATCCCGAAGTAAATGGAGCTATTGAACTTTGGCAGTCTTGTTTAGAGGACGCAACAAAAGACTATACAAAGTTGTGTGACTTACTGGGAACTACACTAGGTTCAAGAGAAAATTATGGAATAGAAATACATGATTCAAAATCAATTGAAATAAATTCAGCTTCAGCAGATAATTTAACACATATTCCTGATAACTCAGTAGATGCAGTTATCACAGATCCACCATATTACGCCACAATTCAATATGCAGAATTATCTGATTTTTTCTACGTCTGGCTAAAACGCACCCTTGGCGATATCTTCCCCGAATTATTCTACTTAGAACTCACCGACAAAGAACGAGAAGCCGTCGCTAACCCTTCCCGCTTCCGTAACATGGGAATATCCCCAGAAGAACTAGCCAACCAAGACTACGAAGCCAAAATGTCCATGGCCTTCGCCGAATACCACCGCGTATTACGAGACGACGGCGTAATGACAGTCCAATTCAACCATAAAGACTCCGGCGCTTGGGATGTCCTAGCCAAGTCCCTGATAGACGCTGGCTTTGAAATCACCGCTTCCTGGGCTGTCAGCACCGAAAACCCCCAAAACCTCCACCAAGCACAGAAAAACGCCGTATCCAGCACCGTGCTTTTAGTCTGTCGCAAACGTCAACCCAACGCCGAACAAGCATGGTGGGATGATGTCCGCATTGAAGTA
>LJOT01000912.1 GCA_001672075.1 Anabaena sp. CRKS33 | reverse complement strand
TTGATCCAAGACACATCAGGAGAACGGGTAGCACCATTAGGTAATTTAAAACCTGTGGAAGAATCAAAAGCTTTTCCTAAACCATTTTGGCGATTCCAAAACCAAACTTGTCCACCTAATTCTAGGTTTCTATCTCCCGTTTCTCCTCCTGTTGGTGACATGATACTTAATTCTCCTTGTGAGGATAATTCTAAACGTAAATCTTTATTAGCCGCAACTATTTCCACAAATTTATCATCTGTGAATTTGAGTGATTTTGGTATTTGTAAAGTTATAGCAGTCATGATTCATACCTCTCTCTATTTATCCCTTCCAGTCTCCGACTGGGAATACTTTCCGGGAGATTCTACCTCCCATCTTAACGATATTTCCAAAACAAGGCGGTTAGAAACCGCGTCTACACAAGCAAAACCCACCTTCGTGGGTTAAATTCCTCTT
>LJOT01000203.1 GCA_001672075.1 Anabaena sp. CRKS33 | reverse complement strand
ATAGCTTCATCAATTTTTTGATATTGCTGCTTTGTGCCTTTGGCTTTAAATTCAAAAACAATCATTTTTTTATTACTAATTCGACCTGTTTTCAGTATAGTATACTTTAGGAAATTAGTCAATTCCTAAGATTGGTAAAAATGAAACTACCCTCTCTCACGATTAAGCTGCGCTTAATATCGCTTGAAAGGTGTTTAATTTTTACCCGCCTTACATCCCCACCCTGTAGAGGGATGGGGTATTACGGCGTTTTCTGATAAAGAGTGAGAGTTTGAGAAATGGAGTTTTTGATTTTCACACCTCAATTCAGCAGCGCCAAAAAATTTCTCGTTCCCTGTTCCCTTGTCATAACGACAATTTTTAACGCCAACCTACTTAGATAATGCAAAAAATAGTAAAAGTTAAACCAAATTCCCAGCAACAAAAGATTGAAGAATTAGCAGACGGTAGTTTAATTGTACATTTAAAATCACCACCAATAGACGGTAAAGCCAACGAAGAACTAATTAAACTATTAGCCAAAAAATTTGATGTTCCTAAATCATCTATTACAATTAAATCTGGTGTAACATCTAGAAAAAAACTCATTATAATTGATAAAAATTAGACATCAATGGTACAGCACCCCCAGAATATGCCAAGCCTGGCTATGGGTAAGGAGGAAGCTGCTTATTGGTTGAGAATGGCTATGCAACGCAAAAGTCCTAAACTGGTATTAATGGCGTTACGGTGTTTGTTGACAGACCCAAATAGATAATAAAAATTATAGAATTGCCTTACTTTGTTATCAGGGACAATGCACGTTATTAGTTTTAGAATCTTAAGAGAGTATGCAGAAAACCATGCAGATTGTCAGGAAGCCCTGAATAATTGGTATAAGGTTGCTGTAAAAGCCAAATGGTCAAAATTAGCGGAAGTACAGCAGGTTTTCCCGAAAGCAGAAGCTGTTAGTAATTTTACTGTTTTCAATATTAAAGGGAATAAATATCGCTTGATTGTTAGTATAGATTATGAAGGGCAGTTAATTTATATTAAGTATATCCTCACTCACGCGGAATATGATAAGGAGAACTGGAAAAATGACCCTTACTTTTAATCGGGAAAAATACAAGGAATTATTAACAGCTTATCTTCCCAAGTTGATAAAAACTGAAGCGGAAAATGAGCAAGCTTTAGGAATCGTGGAAGATTTAATGCACCGGAAACGTACACCCGAAGAAGATGAATTATATCAGTTGTTAATTACTTTAATAGAAAAGTTTGAAAAAGAAAATTATCAACCTAATCAGCAAAATCATCCTCTATCTATGTTATTATTTTTATTGGAAGAATCTGAAAGAAGTCGAGATGATTTAGTAGCAGTTTTAGGAAATGAAGATATAGTTAATAATATTTTCAATGGACAAGAAAAGATAAATGCAGAACAAGCACGGAATTTAGGAGATTTTTTTCATGTAGAACCGAGTTTATTTATGGAATAATAAATTTACGCCCTCAATAAAAGTGCAGATAAAGAAATTTGCATACTGCTAGGTTTAATCCCTTCGGTGAGAATAAGATTTAACTTATCTGTATCCTGGACTAATTGAATGACAAATTTTTCATCATCTAAACTGGTTTTATCTCCATCTGTATAATCCTTTAAAAGTTTTTGTACATACTTATTTTCTCTTTGAGAATTAAGTTTTTTGAGTGTACCCTTAACTATTACTCTATCTAAACCATCTGGAAGGCTATCAAGCCTACTTAGCCGACGTTGAATTTTGCTAATCCGTTCAGATGTAATATTAATGTTTTCTAAGGTTTCCGGTCGTTCTAATTCTGCACTACGTTGTTGTTTTAATTTTACCAGTTCCTTGTAAATTGATTCAGCCGATGATAGTAAATATTTTGAGGAAAATATATTGTTGGCTATGGGGGTTTTGATAGCAGTAGCGATCGCTAAACCATAACCGTCTTTTTCTCCTGTGATATTGTTCCAAAATAGGGTTTCTTGTCTGTCTGTAATTGGTTCACCATTGGGTCCAAAATATCGCACTGTTAAGGCTACTAATCCAGTTGGTTGGTTTGGTTCATTGATCCGACCCACAGCAATAGGATTAGCCTGATAATCTTCACCTAATCTTTTTAACAATTCACTCAGTTCTTCACTGTGTAATATTTCATTTTGGGTGTAAACATCTCGATTAGTTTCTTGTTTTTTATAAGCGTCCTCTTGTAAATTACTTTGTTCCATTTTTCTAGCTTTCACTAGACTTTGAATAAAATCTACATATCCTGGTAAAATTTCATCGTCAAATAATGTATCACCATAAATAGAAGGTCCTAAAGTATTAATGCTAGAAATAGTGGGAATGTGAGGATTATTTTCAATATTTGTGACATTCCCATCTTGTTGAACTAATTCACCTACCAGTTTTTTATGTAAATTTGCTAGTCGAGATGCTTGTCGGAGTAGTTGACTTTCACTGTTAGCATAATAAATATAAATATGTTCTGCTTTGTGTTGTTTCGGTCTATCAATCCGTCCAATTCTTTGCTCTAAAATCATTGGATTCCAATGTAAATCAATATTAATTAAATAATCAGCATCTTGCAGATTTTGACCTACTGATAAGGTTTCTGAACCAATTAATACGCTAATTTCTTCTTCTGTTTTCGGGCGTTCTGTAGGATTTTTACAGGTGGCATCTGGGGCAAATAATCTAAAGATACTTTGGCGATTTGAAGTAACTGGACTGCGTTTAGGTTGTAGTACATTACCAGGGCTGACTTTTTGCGGTTTGTCTGAATTATTGGGGTAATATAATTTTGTAGAACCAATTAACATTCCAATACCTTTAGATGCGATCGCACTATCACGAGTCATGTAACGGTAATAATCAATTACGGTATCACTGAATGTAGAAATTAGTAGCACCTTATGACCAAGTTTGACTAACTCGCGGACTTTTTGGGTAACTTGTTGTTTTTTGTGATCAACTAAAAATTCATCTATTAATAGGGTTTGAATTTGCTTTAATTGTTGTAAGTCATTTTCACAATCAGTCAACATCCGATAATAAACTTTTTGGGCATTGCTAGGATTATCTCTTAGATTATCTGTAGCAATACCAATAGAACGTCTCAACTGTTGACGTTTTTGTTGTTGTTCTACCTCGTTTTCATTTTCGTCGTCATCGTCTTCTTCCTCATAATCATCATCTTTATAATCATCATCTTTATAATCATCTAAAAAACTTTCTGGTTGATCTTTTTTATCTGATGCAAAATTGTAGTGAATTAGTAAAAATGCTTGGAGTCCGTCTGCATCAGGGGAAACTGATTCTAAACGGGTCTGCATTTGTTGAATACGATAACCAAAGTTTTTGATAGTTCTACTCAGGGCATACATACTAGATTCAGCCCGTTGCAGGAAAAAGCGGCGTTGGTTGGCTAGTAAACTGCGCTGTTCTACATTACCTGTTAAATACCGAATGGGGTCAGCAAAGGGAATAAAAAGGCTGGTTTCAAATTGGGTAAAAATTTGGTCTAGTGCCTGTTCGGTACTAACTTCAAATTGGACTGGCAACCATTCCGCTACCCGTTTGGCATATAAGTTTAAATCTGGTGTAGCTTCCCGCAGCATTTGTCTAGTACGCTGCAAAAACAATTCTCGATAAACACGGCGGAATAGTTCTGTATTATCTGTAAAGTTTTCTACACCAATCTCTCGATTTTGAAACCAGTGGGTAACTTCGGCAGGGAATTTTAAATCATTAAAGCCCTCTGGACGACTGATAAAGGGTGAAAGGATGTTATAAATATCTTCCCTACGGTTATTCCAAGGTGTAGCGGTTAAAAGCAGAAAGTAACGTTGTCTGTTATATTTTCTATCTTGTTCCTGAATCTGTACACAGGTTTTGTGAATACGGTTTCTATAATTGCGAATACCTTCGTGGGCTTCATCAATAATTACTAAATCTGGTCCACCATAACGATTAAAGTTTGCTAGGAAGTCCCCACCCTGACGACTCATCAGGTTTTTGTTATAAAGTTCGTAATCCTTGGGTTGAAATCCTAATTCTGCTAATTCCCTTTCCCAGTTAGCATGAAGTTTTTTAGCAGCGATAATGGCGATTTTTATTTGGCCATTCTGCTGACGATATAATTTGGCAACGGTAGCTGCTAACCGGGTTTTACCTAAGCCTACAGCATCTGCACAGACAGCCACACCAAAATCTTGCATAACTCTTAAACAATGTTGCGCTCCTGATTTTTGGTGTTCAAATAAGATGTTTTGATTTAACAGTTCATCAAGTAAATCACTGCGTTCTACTCGAAACTGTTTAGGGCGCTGTTGTGCTAACCAGTACAGGAAATCGTCCCGTGTGCCATGATTACCAGCTAAAATCATTTCTACTGCTTGTTTAAATCCTTCAATTTCGGGAAATTCAGGAAGTTCTAAAGACTGACTAACTACGGGTGGTTTTTCGGGTGTTGTCTGGTAAGTCCCCTCTGCTGTTTTGACTTTCAACTCCAGGGGTGTTGGTGGGTGATCTGGGTCTACTGTAACTTGGCCAATGATCCGTTCTGGTTCTTGGTTGTCAATGGTGACAGTTACCCAGGGATCATCAATAATTTCTATGGTGTTTACTTTGTCTAAATTCTGACCTGTAATTTCAACGGTTGTAGTTTCCCCTGGTGGGAACTCATCAGGTGTAATCGTCTCAATAATCGGTGTTTTTAACTGACTGCGCCGTTCTCGTTCTATTAATACCTGTTGTAAAAATTCTAGGCTCAGGTCAAAAGTTACATCTTCTTGTTCCCATTCCGCATCAAATTGATTAATACCATCTAATATTGCTTCTGTATCTAATTCATCCCAAGAATATAAGAATGTGACACTTTCAGCGTTTTTAGAATGTGCAGCGCGGGTGAAATTATCTGAACCGTCATGTTGAATATGGTTTTCTAATCGGTCACTGAGAATACCCGTTTTTTTATGATAGATGGCTTTACCTGATTCCATCTTAATTAGTTTAATTTGTAAAAATCCCAGTCTAACTAATTCAGCTAGTATTTCTGTATTACTTAACTCGTTGTCTTCTAAATCCTGGAGAAATTTTTGTAAGGTACGTTGAGCAAATTCGGCGCGATAATTGGGGTCCTGTAATTTTTCTAATTCTTGAATATCTGATTTTTTAGTAAATCCTTGCCAGTCCATTAATAAACGAATTTGTCCTTCTGTTTGAATAATTGCGGCTAGGGGTTCTTCATATAATTTTAAAACACCACTATCAAAATAAGCAGTGGAACGGCGATAAATTTTGGCACGTTCTAAGGCCTTAGTGAAAAACTTATGATATTTATCTAAATCATTTGGTAAATTAAAACGACGTTGACGACCTTTAATTTCTAAAAAACTACCTGCTAATAAGGCTTTTTCTCTAGTAACATTTTCTTGATTTAGGAACTTTTCAATAATGCTAAGTTTGCAGGTTCTTAATAAGGTGACAGTAGGTAAATCTCCTTCTTTAATCGGGGTATATTCAAAAACTTTTGCTGTTTTAGGGTCTATTCTTAATAGTTTATGGGTTGCTTGGTTACTACCAATGCCTAAGAATTTAACTACATTATGCAGTAGATTATCAGCGTCACGATGTTTAAAAATCATCCAATATTGATTTTCAATGCCTTTGATGGGATTACCTTGTAGTAGGTAGTAAGGGCGTTGTTTCCGAATTAGTTCCTGGATAAAGTTTTCTAGCATTTGATTAAGAGTTAAAAAAAGGACTTACGCACGATGTTACCAAAACCCTGATTATTGTGTAGCGGTAATTCATGAATTACCGCTACTTTCGTGATGTTTTGCATAAGTCCTGAAAAAAAAATAAATCATTTTTCTTAATAAGAATGACGTTTCAATAAAGAATTTAGCAATGATGATGAAGCTCGAAAATTTGTTTTTTGTAAACGACTAATAACATCAGGTAAATCAATTAAATTTTGAGATGCTGCTTGCTCTAAAACTCCCAGTAAACCAGTCACTTTTAAACCGCGTTCGCTGGCAATTTTTCTTCCTAGTCCATCATCAATAATAATTAAATTGGCATTTTCTTTTTTCGCTAAAAGAATAGCTGCTGTTTCTCCTGGATCTAAAACTTCTAAATCTGGACTTCCAGAAATATCAATATTTTTAATAATTAACCAACCAGGAGAATCATTAATCCAATTCCGAACTAAATCTGGTGATTTTTTATGAGATAATTCTTCTTGAACTACCTGGGGAATTAGCACTTGATGATAAAGTTGAGCAAGTATGTCAATTTCATCAATTAACACTAGATAACAAATTGGAGAGGTATCACATATAACTAACATTATTCTATAAAATGCCTGATTTTTGTAATTCTTGATGTGTTTGGTGATCTTGCTCTAAATCCATTTCATTATAAGCTAGATCAATGCCTTGAGATTGCAAAAAAGTATCTACCTCTAAACGGGTTTCCATACCTAATAATTCTCTTAATTTACCTACACTAATTAAACCTTGACGATAAGCCTCAACTGTAATCATTTCCATGATTCTACTATCTAAATCACCCCATTTTTCTGTCAGATGATGAGCTATAGCATCAGGTAAAACAATAGAAATTTGCATATTTTTTTCCTTGTCAGAATCAGGATGTCCAGGATTAAAGGATTAACAGGATGAAAACAGAGATTTTCTAGTTACAAATATTCAGGTCTATTTATAACTGGCAATTTGGGTTATGATCAATTACCTACTACTTTATGTTAGCATATTTTCACTATAGTAAACATCAAGACGGTTAAAACATTAACTAATAGGCCACTCTGGTATTACATCATCAATTAACTGCATTAATTCCATAGTCTCTTTAAGTGCCACAACCACACGCTGATAATGTTGAATGTCGTCATCATTTAGGGTGCGACCTTTGCGGTCTTTTAGCCATTTTTGACATACTTGATAACCTCCTATATAAAAATTCCAAACTTGTTCTGGTACTCCCACAAATTTGTCACCTTTTTTATTGATGACTACTGCACCCTTGGTATATTTAGGATGTCCTGCGTCTACTATTTGACTACC
>LJOT01000911.1 GCA_001672075.1 Anabaena sp. CRKS33 | reverse complement strand
CAACTAAAACTCTTGTGGAACAGGCATCCTGCCTGTTTTAATTATGCAAATTAAATGTCTATCAGCTTATACCAATTCTGGATAAAGATGCACATAATCTTAATTAAATCCTGTAAATCCTCAAATCCTGGACATCCTGATTCAGACAAAAAAGATGAAAGGATGAACAGAATAAATACAGATAAAGTAGACATCTCTAAATACGCAATGAGTGGGGTTAAGTATTCTCGATTATCTCACCAGGGAACGACTCAGACTCAAAGAATTAGGAAAAGCTGGAGATTTAGCTGCTAAACAAGCTGAAGCTGCTCTCAAAGTGTTAATCAACTCGTTGTTTGGCTTTTATGGGACTTCTGGTGTTGGTTTTAACGATATGGAAGCTGCTGCACTGGTTACAGCTTATGGTAGACGGATTCTGCGATTCATGATTGATGTGATTG
>LJOT01000493.1 GCA_001672075.1 Anabaena sp. CRKS33 | reverse complement strand
GCTGCTGTAACCACCTTGCGCTACCTGTTCTTCTATATAATCGCGCATGGTGTCAGGTAAGGAAATATTCATACTTTTCATAATGTGATTTCGCTGAATTTTCTTTTCTATAGTATGGCAGGTTTTGTCATTTTCTGCCATGATTGCGAACTGCTTGCACCTGAGTAAATTTTTTCGGTATACTTCTATTATAAACTACGTCCTGGGTGATGGTTCTCAAGTGAGATGAATATTTCCAGGTGTATCTGTTATGGTTCTATTGTCTTCTCTTATTTACGCGATCGCTCTAATAATCCCTAGTAATGGTTGAGTGAGATAATGCAAACAGATACAGGGTTTTTGAGTTGTAATAAGTGCGTTATTAATAGTGGGTTATTTTGTTATTAACCCACTGAAAGTATTACTTGTTTCCTAAAAATTCATCTACGGTAATTCCTGCTTGTCTAATTAAACTTCTGAGTAACCCTGGTGCTAGTTCTTTATGATTGGGAACTGATAAAATGGGTTTGGATTCGTGCCACAGTATGATATGACTTCCGGTTTGATGATCTACAGCATAGCCAAATTTTTCAAAGATTTTGACTGTTTGTTTACCGGAAATATTTGATAAGCGTCCCATTTATACTACTACTTCCCCTACAAAAGATTGAGATTCTTTGGTTACATAGGGTTTCCCATTTTTTTCTAATACGTGAAGATAGCCTTTGATAGCATCTTTGATATTTTCAATTGCTTCATCTAAGCTTGTACCTTGACTGACACAACCAGGAAGTTCTGGTACTTCAGCAACGTAACCTAGATATTCTGAATCATAGGTGAATATTACTTGAAATTTCATACAGGAGGGGTTTGTATATTTGTGTGCTGATTATTAATATATCTAATTTTCTTGGCTAGTTGTTTGAGGATTTGATTTAGTTCTGGTAGTGAGGTGAATATTTACACGATCTGCTTGCATCAGCGCTTCGCTATCGCCCAGTAATCCCTAGTAATGCTTAAGTGAGATAATCTGAACAGATACAGGGTTTTTGGGTTATAATTTAGTATTATTAATGGTGAGTTATGTTGTATGCTGAGTATCATTAAATTTTGCGTTTCCCCTGCCTAGTTGCTAATGATGAGTTAAAATAAAAATATTGTCTACTCAAATAGGAAGATTTATGGAGAACTTACTACCTCAAAACATTTTACAATTAACTATTGCGGAAAGAATCCAATTAGTCCAAGATATTTGGGATAGTATCACTGTAGATGCTGATAATGTAACTATTAGTGATGCTCAACAAAAGGAATTGGAGAGACGGTTAGAACTTTATTATCAAAATCCTCATCAAGTTTCTAGCTGGGAGGAAGTGAAACAAAAATTTAATCGTTAGTTATTATATGACTTACAAAATTTTCATTACACCAGAAGCAGAACTTGATTTAGAGGATGCTTATAATTGGTATGAACAGCATACTGTTGGATTAGGTTCTGAATTTATTCGTGTTGTTGATGCTAGTTTTTCAACTATTCAACGTAATCCTTTTGCTTGTCCAATTGTTCACGAACAAGTTAGAAAAAAGTTAATTCGCAAGTTTCCTTATGGATTACTTTACATTATTACAGATGAAACAATTTCTATTGTTGGTTGTTTTCATGTTAAACGTGATCCGCAACAATGGGAAAGGCGTTTATAAGATTTAATTCAGGTGATAATTCGCTCTATTAATCCCTAGTAATGCTTGAGTGAGATAATGTAAACAGATACAGGGTAAGGTTTTCA
>LJOT01000202.1 GCA_001672075.1 Anabaena sp. CRKS33 | reverse complement strand
AGTTGCCCAAAACCTGTTCCCTGTTCCCTGTTCCCTGTTCCCTGTTCCCTGTTCCCTGTTCCCTTGTCATAACGACAATTTTTAACGCCAACCTACTTAATTTTGTAAATACCATGGTTTTAAGAGATGAAAATTAGCCTGTGTATGATTGTCAAAAATGAAGAAACTACTCTACCAAGGTGTTTGGGAAGTGTCAAAGGTTTTGTTGATGAAATTGTGGTTCTCGATACGGGTTCAACTGATAAAACTCCTCAAATTGCTGAACAATTTGGGGCTAAGGTTTATTATTTTACTTGGAATAATAATTTTAGTTCTGCTCGAAATCAGGCTTTAAAATATGTGACGGGTGATTGGATTTTGGTTTTAGATGCTGATGAAACTTTAACGTCGGAAATTATTCCTTTACTTAAATTAGTTATGGTTAAAGAAGAATATCTTGTTATTAATTTGGTGCGTCAAGAAGTTGGTTCTACACAATCACCTTATTCTCTGGTTTCTCGACTATTTCGTAATCATCCAAATATATATTTTGATCGCCCTTATCATGCTTTAATTGATGATAGTGTGACGACAATTTTAACTCAAGAACCATGTTGGGAAGTTGGTTATTTACCAGGGGTAGCAATTCTCCATACTGGTTATCAAAAATCTGTGATTAATGCAGTGGATAAATATGCTAAGGCCGCAGCTGCAATGGAGGAATTTTTTGCAAATCATCCCCATGATGCTTATGTTTGTAGTAAATTGGGGGCTTTGTATGTGCATAATAACAAAATTAATCAAGGTATGGATTTATTAAATCAAGGGTTAAATCAATTACTTGATCATCAGGTTGAAGATATAAATTATGATATTTTGTATGAATTACATTATCATTTGGGAATTGGTTATACACACTTACAAGATATATCCTCAGCTATTCATCATTATCAAGCTGCGGTAAAATTACCTATTTATCCACTTCTAAAATTAGGAGGATATAATAATTTGGGAAATTTATTAAAAAATATGGGAGATTTACAATCTGCAAAAATTGCCTATGAAACAGCTATCAAAATTGATCCTAATTTCGTAATTGGTTATTATAATTTGGGGATGGTATGTAAAGCTATGGGATTATTTTCCCTGGCTATTGATTGCTATAATCATGCTATTAATCTCAATCCTGATTATGCAGAAGCTTATCAAAATTTGGGGGTTGTGTTGTTGAAAATTGGTCATGTTTCCGCTAGTTTAGAAGCTTTTGAATATGCTATTTCTATCCATGAATTGCATAACCCTGAAGAAGCACAACGACTTCATCAGGGTTTACAGGAAATGGGTTTATTACCAAGTTAATATCAGGCTACATAGAATCAAATATCCAGAATTATTAGCCGCAGATAAAGATTAATACATTCCCCAAACTCCTCTCTCTGTTCTGAAAGCGTCGGTCATGTCAGATAAATTATCCTATGCAATCTGAGAATAATTCAGTATAATCACTTAATTAGATACGAGAAAGCACGAATTTCTCTAATCTATCCATTCCCTTTTCAATAGTCGCCAAATCCGTAGCATAGGAAAGGCGAATGTTATTATCAGCACAGAAAGCTACACCAGGAATAACTGCAACTTGATGTTCTGCTAATAATGCGTCACAAAATTCCAGGGATTTTAAGCCGGTTTTGCTGATATCTGGAAATAGGTAAAAAGCGCCGTCGGGTTTAGCGGTACTCAAACCAGGAATAGCGTTAAGTCTGTCTAACATGACTTGACGACGTTTAGCGAAGGCTTGACGCATTTCCTCTACGCAGTCTTGAGAACCCTCTAAAGCAGCGATCGCTCCATATTGAGCAAAAGTACACACATTTGAGGTACTATGTCCTTGGATGGTACTAGCGGCCTTAATAATTTCTACAGGTCCGGCTAAGTAACCCAAGCGCCAACCCGTCATTGCGTAACCTTTAGCAAAACCGTTACTAATTAAAGTCCGGTTAAAAATCTCTTCACCTAAAGCACCAATGCTGATATGTTCTGCACCATCGTAGAGAATCTTCTCATAAATCTCGTCAGACACAACATAGATATCTGCATCAACTATTACCTGTGCTAAAGCCTTAATTTCCGCCGCCGTGTATACCATCCCTGTGGGGTTGGAAGGGGAGTTAAGGACAAATAACTTAGTTTTTGGGGTAATGGCCTGTTTCAGTTGTTCTGGGGTGATTTTGTACCCTGTAGAAGCGTCTGTTTCTACAATCACAGACTTCCCACCGACTAAAGTTACCATTTCGGGGTAACTTAACCAGTATGGAGCGGGAATAATTACCTCATCACCCGGATCAATCAGTGCTACAATTAAATTGTAAAGAGAATGTTTACCACCATTGGTGACAATCACATTTTCTGGCTTATAATTAAGACCATTATCATTTTTTAGCTTGCGAGCGATCGCTTCCCTTAACTTTGGTTCTCCTGCGGCTGGACCGTATTTGGTTTTACCCTCAGCCAAAGCCTTTGAGGCTGCGGCTTTAATGTGCGCTGGGGTGTCAAAATCCGGTTCTCCAGCACTAAAACTACAAACATCTATACCCTTATCCTTCATGGCCTTAGCTTTAGCTGTAATGGCTAAGGTGATGGAAGGTGTTACCCTACTTACTCTTTCTGCCAGCTTCATTCTACTTTAATTTGGCGAATATCTGTCCTATTGATCTCAGGATATCCCATAATTCTCTTCTATATTTGCCTTTTCTTAAATTCTTTTTCCTTCACCAACGGTAAATATTGAGATCAATAAATTTCCATAATACCAAGTATATGATGATATTTCCAGCTAGTGGAGGAATTAAAACAAGTATTAAATGATTATAGCGGTTCTAAATAAAATATTAAAGATTGCTGCCTATTACCAATCACCAACCAAATAATGACACAAACACTCCCAGAAAAAGATATTAATTTACGCTACTTAATTGATAATTTTGGCATTGAGTTAGTTTTAGATGGACAATTTTTCTGGGAATGGCAAGCAGGATTACCAGAAATTACAGATTTAGATAAACAACTTTTAGACAAAGTAAAAGCTGGTTATTTGAATCTTCTCAATTATTCACCATTACTAGAAGATATTGTCAGAATGGCAATTGTAGATCCAATACTTTTTATCGGCGATTTTTACCTATCTCCTTTTTATGTAAAATCGGAAGAATCTATAGATATTGCTGTACCAGATGAAGATGTAATTATTCAGGGGAGAATGGATATTTTAGTTTTAAAAAATCAATTATGGGTGATGATTATTGAGTCAAAAAAAGCTTCATTTTCTATTGAAGAAGGACTAGCGCAAATTTTATCATATATGTTAGGTAATCCCTATCATGATCAACCCAGTTTTGGGATGATTGCTACAGGTAGCGAGTTTATTTTTGTGAAATTAGTCAAAGGAAAACCTACCCGTTATTCTTTATCAAAAGGTTTCTTAATGCGTAATCCTGGCAATGAATTATATGATGTATTGCGTGTTCTCAAGCATTTAACTCAACTAGTGACTGCTTGAAACTTTGATAAGATTGTTTTCTTCCTGGTAACAGGGTAGCGAATCATAATCAATAATCATAATCAATAAAGATGGAGGTGAGTTATGGTTCAAGCATTAACAAAATTATTAACTTTTGCAGATTTCATCCTTGAATACGGTAACAACCCCCGCTATGAACTTGCAGACGGAGAATTGATTGACATGGAACCAACAGGACCCCACGAAACCGTCGGTGGTAAAATAGCAACTCAACTGGGTATTGCTATTACTAATGCACAACTTCCTTGGTTTATCCCTCGTACCTGTCTTATCCGTCCTTTTGCAGAAATAGCCACAGCCCGACGACCTGATATTGTAGTATTAGATGAAACTTTGCTGCACCATGAGCCTTTTTGGGAACATCAACCAATTATTGCTTTAGGACAATCAATTAAATTAGTGGTTGAAGTTGTCAGCACTAACTGGGAAACAGATTATGCTCGTAAAGTTGAAGAATATGCTTTATTAGGAATTTCTGAATATTGGATTGTTGATTATCGAGGTTTGGGAGGAGTGGTTTTCATTGGTAAACCAAAGCAACCGACATTTACAGTTTGTCAATTAATTGGGGAAGATTATAGTCAGCAACAATATCGTTTAGGAGAATATATCAAATCTTCTCTTTTACCTTCTTTACAACTGCGTCTAGATGATATTATGCCACGATAATTTTTGTCAGAATTTATCTATCATAGGGAAATAAGATCAGGGCTAAAGCCCTGACTACAAACAAATGATATGATAATTTTTTGTGACACTTGCCTAAGTCCTAATTAACTCAGTTTTGATAATCACATTATTAAAATAATTATCACTTCCAGCAATAAGTCCTCAAACCCAAAGACGTTATTTCTTCAGCAACTCCTAAATATGCAATATAATAGTATAATCATCACCATAGCTACAGTTAATTTTGATTGTATCCTTAGTTTCTATACTCAATTACTAGAACAAGAACCAAAAAAACTCATCCCCCGTATTTATGCTGAGTTTGAAATCCCTGGTTTAAAATTAGGCATTTTTCAACCCAAACCAGTTAACGCAGCAGAATTTGTCACTAATTCCCAAAGTCCCCTAAGTTTGTGTTTAGAAGTCAATAATTTAGAAAGCGCCATATCTTACTTGACATCTTTAGGTTATCCCCCACCGGGAATAATTTATACTGCTTCCCATGGTAAAGAAATTTACGCCTATGACCCCGATGGTAACAGATTAATTTTACATCAATCTAACTAATATGGGAAGTTATTAGTCACAACGGAAAACTAACAATTAACAACTAACAATAAATGTCTATTACACAAAACTACAAATTAAATCTAATCCAATGGTATCCTGGACACATCGCCAAAGCTGAAAAGAATCTCAAAGAACAGCTAAAACGGGTAGATGTAGTTTTAGAAGTACGAGATGCTCGTATTCCCTTAGCAACAAACCATCCACAAATGAATGAATGGGTGGGAACAAAAACGCGGATACTGGTACTTAACCGAGTAGATATGATTTTACCACAGGTGCGATCGCGCTGGATAGAGTGGTTTAAAAATCAGGGTGAAGTTCCATATTTTACCGATGCTCAACATGGACAGGGAATTACAGCGATCGCCAAAGCCGCCCAAAGCGCAGGTATAGAACTTAACAAACGTCGTCAAGAACGGGGAATGTTACCCCGTCCCGTCCGCGCTGTGGTTATTGGTTTTCCCAATGTCGGTAAATCGGCTCTAATTAACCGTCTCATAGGTAAACGAGTGGTAGAAAGTGCTGCCCGTCCCGGTGTTACCCGTCAACTACGATGGGTCAGAATTTCCGATCAGCTAGAATTATTAGATGCACCGGGTGTCATCCCCGCTAGACTCGATAGCCAAGCCGCAGGAGTGAAATTAGCCATTTGTGATGATATCGGTGAAGCATCCTATGATAACCAACTCATCGCCGCTGCATTCGTAGATATACTTAATGAACTTCAGGAAACATACCCAAAATTTTTACCACCCCATCCATTACTAACACGATATGATCTTGACTCTATTATCCACACCGGGGAAGCGTATTTACAAGCTTTAGCAGAACATCGCTACAAAGGAGACATAGAACGTACAGCTAGACAAATGATCACCGATTTTCGGAAAGGATTATTAGGGAATATTCCTTTAGAATTACCACCAATGTAACTGTTAATTTCCTATTCAGCTTGTGAATATTTTTCAGCCAAAATGTCTAAAATATGAGTTATGAATGTGTTAGATCATAAATGATAGGCAACAAAGAATAGAGAATAATTAAATTACGAATTATTGAGACTATTTTTTTATTCAGAGGTCAGATAATGGCTATAGCTACTATTAACCCCTACACCGGGGAAACACTGAAAATTTTTGAGCCGTTACAAAAAATGGAAATTGCTGCTAAATTAGATTTAGCAGGAAAGGCTTTTCAAGAATACCGTCAAACAAGTTTTTTAGAGAGGTCTCACTGGTTAGAACAAGCAGCGACTATTTTAGACCAAGAAAAGGCAGATTTAGGGAAATTAATGACTTTGGAAATGGGTAAACCATTAAAAGCTGCCATTGCTGAAGTCGAGAAATGCGCCCTTGTTTGTCGTTATTATGGCGAAAATGCTGCCAGTTTTCTGGCTGATGTCACCATCAAAACCGATGCTAGTCATAGTTTTGTAAAATATCAGCCGTTAGGGGTTATTCTCGCCGTCATGCCCTGGAATTTTCCTTTTTGGCAAGTTTTCCGGTTTGCAGCACCGGCACTGATGGCGGGCAATGTAGCCTTACTCAAACACGCTTCCAATGTACCACAGTGTGCATTAGCAATTGAGGACATTTTTTATCGTGCTGGTTTTCCTGCTGGTGTATTTCAAACATTATTAATTGGTGCAGATCAAGTTGCTGATTTAATGGCCGATGATCGAGTTAAAGCCGCTACTTTAACAGGTAGTGAACCAGCAGGGATATCTCTCGCTGTTGCATCTGGGAAACAAATCAAAAAAACTGTTTTAGAATTGGGGGGAAGTGACCCATTTATAGTTTTAGAAAGTGCTGATTTAGAAACAGCAGTTTCTACTGCGGTGACAGCGAGAATGTTGAATAACGGACAATCTTGTATTGCAGCCAAACGCTTTATTATTGCTGAGGCTGTTGCTGATAAATTTCAAAAATTGCTGTTAGAAAAATTCCAATCTCTGAAAATTGGCAATCCCATGGACCAAGATACAGATTTAGGACCCTTAGCAACTTCCAATATTCTCCAAGAATTAGACCAACAAGTGAAAAAAGCCGTCAAAAGTGGCGGTAAAATCCTCACAGGTGGACATCCTTTAACAGAAATGTCGGGGAACTTTTACCCACCAACAATTATCATAGATATTCCTGTAGATACACCAATTGCCCAAGCAGAATTTTTTGGACCTGTAGCATTATTATTCCGAGTTCCTGATATCAACACTGCGATTAAATTAGCTAATGATACTCCCTTTGGTTTAGGTGCAAGTGCATGGACAACAAATACAGAAGAACAAAATCGCCTAATTCAAGAAATCGAAGCCGG
>LJOT01000201.1 GCA_001672075.1 Anabaena sp. CRKS33 | reverse complement strand
TTTCACAAAAATTTAACAATGTCTACAAAAATTTGATAAATTAATACATAATTCGCAACAATTAGGGAAACATTACCTTGAGTTATCATCCAGAAGCAAATGCCCCCCATGGTGGAGAGTTAATTAACCGAGTTGCTTCCGCAGCCCAAAGAGAACTATTTCTAACCAAAGCTGACTTTTTACCCCGCGTGGAACTTGATGAACGAGCAGTTTCTGATTTAGAAATGATTGCTATTGGTGGTTTTAGTCCTTTGACTGGTTTTATGAACCAAGCAGACTACAACCGAGTAGTTACAGAAATGCGGTTAGCTAACAATATTGTCTGGTCAATTCCCATTACACTGTCTGTAACCCCAGTAGTGGCAGACCGTTTAGAAATAGGTAATTTGGTGCGTCTGGATAACCCCAGCGGGCAGTTTATTGGGGTGTTGGAATTAACCGAAAAGTATGCCTACGACAAACAACGGGAAGCTGTTAATGTTTATCGCACTGACGACCCCAAACATCCCGGCGTGCAGGTAGTATACAATCAGGGTTCTATTAACTTAGCTGGTGATATCTGGTTATTACAACGGGACTCTCATCCCCATTTTCCCAGCTACCAAATTGATCCCGCTGCTGCACGGGAAATGTTTAGAAACAAGGGCTGGAAAACAATTGTCGGTTTCCAAACTCGTAATCCTATCCACCGGGCCCATGAGTATATTCAAAAGTGCGCTTTAGAGACTGTTGATGGTCTATTCTTACACCCACTGGTAGGGGCAACTAAGGAGGATGATATTGCTGCTGATGTGCGGATGCGTTGTTATGAGATTCTCTTAGAACACTATTATCCCTTAGATAGAGTAATTTTAGCAATTAATCCCGCAGCAATGCGTTATGCAGGTCCGAGGGAAGCAATTTTTCATGCCTTAGTTCGCAAGAATTACGGGTGTACACATTTTATTGTCGGACGGGATCATGCTGGTGTAGGTGATTATTACGGCACTTATGACGCTCAGTACATATTCGATGAATTTGCGCCAGAAGAATTGGGAATTGTGCCAATGAAGTTTGAACACGCTTTTTACTGCACACGCACCAAACAAATGGCTACAACTAAAACCAGCCCCAGCAGACCAGAAGAACGGGTTCATCTGTCTGGAACAAAGGTGCGGGAAATGTTACGTCGGGGTGAGTTACCACCACCAGAATTTTCTCGTCCAGAAGTAGCTGCTGAATTAACACGGGCTATGCAAATTTCGCCTGTATTAGTTTAGATTAAGACTAGAAACTTTACTCTATGGACTTCAGCCTTTAAGCTATTACTGACGGGCTGGGGTCTGATGGTTAATTATGAAACGGCGTAAGTTTTTACAAGAAATTAGCTGTGCTTTAGCAGCATTGGGACTAGCACAAGAAGAGTGGTTAAGTTTGGGAAATCCTTATTACCAAGCTTTAGCACAATCTAAATCTCGCAAGTTAGCATTACTGATAGGTATTAATCAATATTCACAAAATCCTGCCCTGGCTGGTTGTGTCACTGATGTGGAATTGCAAAGGGAATTGTTAATTAATCGCTTTGGTTTTCCAGCAGCAGATATTCTGACTTTAACTGACAAACAAGCAACTAAAGACCTAATTACAGCGGCTTTTGTAGATCATTTGAGTCAGCAAGTCAAACCTGAAGATGTGGTGATTTTCCATTTTTCAGGTTATGGTACTCGCGTGAAGACAAATGATCAGATCCCTGACTTTTTTAAGAAATCGGGGATCTATAGAACAGGTATATTACAAAATGCTATACTTCCTGTTGATGAAAATAATTTAGGAGATGAAAAATCTGTCAACTATTTATTAGAAGAAACTCTCTTACTATTATTGCAATCTCTACCCACAAATCAAGTTATAGCAGTATTGGATACGAGTTACTATCATCCTAGTGAATTAAAATCCACAGGGTTGCAAATTCGTAGTCGTCCAGAATTATTATCTCTGATTTCAGCAACAGAAGAATTAGAGTTTTTATCACAACTCAAAAACCAGAAATCACCTATTAATAATGCCCTGATTTTTAAAGCTACTTCAGAACCAAATCAACAAGCAGGAGAATTACTTTTGCCCGGTTGGAGTGCGGGGTTATTTACTTATGCCTTAACTCAATACTTGTGGGAAACTACTCCCCAAAAAACAATACAAGTCCTGCTTTCTCATGTGGGTAGTTCTATATATAAATTGGCAGGAAAACAACAACCAAGCCTATTAAGTGCGCGGAAAAATCCCGAAAATGCTATAATTACTGATTATTTCCCTATTAATAACTCTAGGGGTGTGGGCATAATCAAAGCCATAGAAGATGATGGTAAAACAATCAAATTATGGTTAGGAGGATTACCTCCCCTGGTTCTAGCAAATTATGGCGTAAATTCTCGTTTAACTCTGGAGACTGGAGAAGAGTTAATTATTAAATCCCGAACTGGGTTAATAGCTAAAGCCCAAGTAGATAAAGAAATTATCAAATTAGCACTTGGACAAATAGTACAAGAATCTGTTCGCGCATTACCCAGAAATACCCATCTGAATATGGCATTAGATCAGGGTTTAGAAAGAATTGAACGGGTAGATGCTACCAGCGCTTTTTCAGGAATTAACAATGTGGCTAATATTGTCACCAGCACAGAAACCGCTGATTATGTCTTTGGTAAAGTTTCCCAAATACCCAGCCGTTATGGTGTTTTTTCTTTAGGAGGTGAACTAATTACTAATACTGTAGGGGAAATTGGTGAAGCTGTAAAAGTAGCAGTGCAACGATTAACACCAAAATTTTCTACCCTGTTAGCATCAAAATTATGGCAACTTACGGAAAATGAGGGTACTTCCCGTTTACCAGTTAGGGCAACTTTAGAGGTTGTTAATAACATTCTACCTCGTATTCTCATGGTTAGGGAAACCGTAGAAACTGCTAATAGCGATAAAACCTATCCTAGACCTAGCTATTCCCCCACCGCTATTCCCACAATTTCTGTAGGTAGTCTGGTGCAGTATAGAATTGAAAATTTGAGCGATCGCCCTGTATACTTGATTCTAGTAGCTTTAAATAATAACCAAAGTGCCTTTGCCTTTTATCCTTGGCAAGTTTTTCCAGAAACAGACATTTCTCCTCACAAACCCCAATTAACGGAAATCCTCATTCCTCCGGGCAAAACCGTCAAAATTCCAGATAATCAACCTATACCCGGTTGGTTAGTTCCCACACTTTCTACCTTTTGTCAACACCAAATTATTATCAGCACAACCCCCTTTAAAGAAACTCTCATAGCCTTAGCCACTGCTAAGTATCCTACCACAGATCAACAAGCCATTAGTCCTTTAGTTAATCCTTTAAAAGTTGCCCAAGCTCTATTGCAAGACTTACATAACAGCAGTAAAGTTAAAGATGATATTAACCTTACTACCAGTGATGCCTATATTTTAGATGTCAATAATTGGGCAAGTTTAAACTTTAGTTTTCAAGTTGTTTAAGTAGTATTTGCTGGTAATTTGGGTGATCAGTGCCATAAAAATTTTTTGTGATGAATTATAATTAATACTAAAGATAGTAACTTATCAAAATCAAACCTATGGCTTTAACCGCACAAGAAATAGAAGCATTAATGCCAGATTGCACGGAACTACTCAGCGACGAACCAGAAATGGAAAGCTCCTTACATTATACACAACTATTAATATTAGTAACTTGCTTAGAATGGTTATGGCGGGATCAAGAAGATTTCTTCATTGGTGCAAATCTCAGCATCTACTATAGCCGACAACAGTTAAAAAATCGAGACTTTAGAGGACCAGACTTTTTCCTAGTCAAAAACACGGAAAAACGTCCCCGCGCTTCCTGGGTAATATGGGAAGAGGACGGTAAATATCCGAATTTGATTATTGAATTACTTTCTGATTCTACAGCCAAAGTAGACAGAGGATTGAAAAAAGAATTGTATCAAACTCGATTTAGGACTCCTGAGTATTTTTGGTTTTCCCCGAATACCTTAGAATTGGTAGGTTGGAGATTAGTAGGAAATGAATACGAAAGTATTAGTCCTTCAGAAAATGGTTGGTATTGGAGTCAGGAATTAGGATTATATTTAGGAGTGCTGGAAAATAGGTTAAGGTATTTTACCGTTGAGGGTAGATTAATACTTACGCCAGAAGAAGCAAATTTAGAAGAAATTAGAAAAGCTGAAGTTGAACGTCAAAAAGCTGAAATTGAACGTCAAAAAGCTGAAACTGAACAGCAAAGGGCTGAAATTGAACGTCAAAAAGCTGAGGCTGAACGTCAAAAAGCTGAGGCTGAACGTCAAAAAGCTGAAACTGAACAGCGAAGGGCTGAATTTGAACAACGAAGGGCTGATGAGGCAGAAATTAAAGTAGCAATTTTAACTCAACGGTTGAAGGAATTAGGTATTGAACCCGATAGTTTATAACTAACACCAACGAAAAAATACCCAATTGTCATGGTAAATGAAGCCCAAGAAGAATTAAACAATATAAATTTGTTGTGATTACTAGGCTACACTTACATTCGGTTGTAATATCATTGATTGATTTTAAAACTCTAATGAGGATGTTTGGAAAGTCAAAAAGGATAGAGGTTTTGAAAACCCCATTCCAGTAACAAAAGTTTTTCCTTTTCCCTCTCCTAAAAGGAGAGGGTTAGTGAGAGGTAGCGAAAGAGGTGGAGGGGTTAGGTCTTTGAGGTTTATTTGTGTCTTCAAGACTTGCAAACCAAACATCCTCTCAAGTAAAATTTTCCTTTCAAGTAAAATTTTCCTTACAAATACTTCTCTAACAATAACCCCAATTTTTCCTTAGTTGCTGTAGGTGCTTTGTCCAGATTCGTTAAAATAGCATACTTTAAAGCTGAATGAGAATCACTAATAGGATAATTCTCGCTTAATCGCTTTACAGTTTCTTGAATTACCCTTTGAGCATTTATCGCGTTTTTATGTAAATTATTAATCACCATTTCCACCGTTACACTATCATGATCAGTATGCCAACAATCATAATCTGTCACCATTGCTAATGTTGCATAAGCAATTTCCGCTTCCCTAGCTAACTTTGCTTCTGGTAAATTTGTCATACCAATCACTGTAGCATTCCAACTCCGATAAAAATGAGATTCCGCTTGAGTGGAAAAAGCCGGTCCCTCCATACATACGTAAGTACCGCCATGATGCAAGGTAACATCTGGTAAATTTAAAGTTGCGATCGCATCCGCTAAAATACCAGACAACTTTTTACAAATCGGCTCACCGAAAGCGATGTGAGCGACAATACCTTCACCAAAGAATGTAGAAATTCGATTTCTGGTTCTATCAATAAACTGATCAGGAATTACCATATCTAGGGGTTTAGCTTCAGCCTTTAAAGAACCCACAGCACTGGCAGATATTAAATATTCTACCCCTAATTGCTTCATAGCGTAAATATTAGCCCGAAATGGCAACTCAGAAGGTAATAGAGTATGATCACGACCATGACGCGCTAGAAAAGCTACTCTTGTCTCCTCTAAAGTTCCGAGAATAATCGCGTCAGAGGGAGAACCAAAAGGTGTAGAAATTTCTACCTCCTCCACATCTTTAAGCGCGTCCATTTTGTACAAACCGCTACCACCAATAATTCCAATTCTCGCTACTGTCATATTATCAAACCTGTGATTAATTGGTCTAAAAAGTAATTTTACAGGAAATATTACAACTATTTCCAATCATGGTTAAAAACAATTTATGGGAGTTAAGATATGATGCTTTTTTTCAAAATCCAAAATTTAGTTACTCCCTAACTTTCTTACCATATATACCATTATTTCCTCCATAAAATTAGAGATTTATCTATGTTTATCTGTGGTTAAATTCCTATTATTTTACCTCGAATAGAACGGGAATATTATAAACACAATCATCTCAACAAATTTCCTCCTTAATTATCAATTTAATAAAACGACCTTACCTAAAACCGAACCATTTTCAATTACAGTATGTGCTTGTGCTGCTTCAGCTAAAGGAAAAGTCTGACTAACTTTAATCTTTAACTTACCTTCATCTATCCAATTCGCACATTGTTGTAAAATATCTCCATGATGTTCTAATGCCTCCACAATTCCTGATAGCATTGGTGTCAACATTAATTCCAAACCAATTCGTAGATTTCTATTTCTAGCAACCTTCCAAACAGTATTAGCTTTAGGTTCGAGAATAGTGACAATATCACCATAAATGCGTACTGCGGGAAAAGACCTTTCAAAAATATCACCACCAACAGTATCAAACACTAAATCCACACCTGCACCATCAGTCCAGTCTAATACAGAATTGACAAAATCAGTTTCTCGATAAAGAATCACTTTATCAGCGCCAATTTCAGTAACGAAATTAGCCTTTTCCAAAGAACTAACCGTAGTTGCTACCCTTGCACCTTTGAGTTTAGCCAATTGAATGGCTACATGACCAACACCACCAGCACCAGCATGAATTAATACACTTTCTCCTGGTTCAAGTTTTCCCCGTTCATATAAAGCTTCCCAAGCAGTGATTAAAACCAGGGGTGCCGCTGCTGCTTCTGCAAAAGAAACAGACGTAGGTTTAAAAGCGACAAATCTTTCATCAACAGTAGTATATTCAGCGTAATTTCCCTGATGTGCGCCCAATCCACCGTAACAAAAATATACTTCATCACCAACCTGGAACTTTTGCACATCAGCGCCCACAGCTTCCACTATACCAGCGCCATCACATCCTAAAATAGCGGGCATTTGTTCAGGATAAAATGTACCTCGTTGACGTAATTTAGTATCAATGGGGTTAACACCAGCCGCTAAGATGCGAACTAGAATTTCTGTATTTGTTGGTACGGGTTGAGGTAATTCTCGTAACTGTAAAACATCCGGCTTACCCGCTGCTGTCATTAATATTGCTTTCATGCTTTTCCCCCCAATGTACTTGTTTAACTCAAAGTAAAAATTATAAACACTTGAATAATCCCAGTTTTTATTCCTTTCCAATTAGCTTTTGTTTCTGGAGTTTGCAAATAGCGAATTGTTTCGTTGTCAGCAAATCTAGAAACACCAAACCAATATTTAATCTTCCGTTTCTGT
>LJOT01000200.1 GCA_001672075.1 Anabaena sp. CRKS33 | reverse complement strand
GGGTCTTTTTTGAGAAAATCTTTGATGTCTTTCGTTCCCTTTTTGGTGTTACACTTTTCACAACTTAAAGTGAGATTTGTAATTGAATTACTACCACCTACGGAAACTGTCTAAATATTGCTGCTTTTTTGTTTCTCAATAGTTGTCTAGCTTGCGCTGAATGAATTGGGTTTAATGGTATGAAGTTGGTATCTAAAACAAATACTTTGGACATAAAGTCCCTCCTTGCGGGTAATGTTAGCTTCGACAATGTTAGAGGTCGGTAACTATCTCAAAAGCACTGGTTTAACCCTTAGTCCTGTTTAACTTTTAAGTTCTAGGGCAGGGAACTAGCTACGCATTCCCTGGTAGGTCTTTAACTCTTACCTCTAACGTAGTTCGGTTAAGAACTGAGTCTGGTCAACTAGGCTTTTACAAGCCCTCACTTACCCTAAGGGAAGTGATGGGTGGTTGACGGGTTTATATCTACTTTATGAATTGTCAGTGGTTGGTTGTCGGTGGTTGGTTGTCGGTGGTCAGTTGTTTTACTAATAACTAATAAATAATAACTAACGACCAATAACTATTTACAGGAAATGCCAAACTATAGTACCCACAAGATACATTAGAGCCAAAGCACCAAAGGTAATTTGCAAGCGTTGGAAAATGGGTTTAATTTCGTAGGCAACAATTAAGCGATCGCGGGTAATGACTGCTGGGGGTTTTGTCCAAGTTTGACCGTCGTACCAACCAGATTCTTCATAGAATACCGTGGGACTGTCAAGGCGATCGCGTACATAGAACCAACCTAAATACAACCTGATCAAGACTAGCACGACAGTGACACTAGCAGCACCAGATCCACAAAGCAGAAAATTAAAAATCTGCTTTTGGGGAGGAAAGCTGGCCGCTGCCACAGGTCCTGCTATCAACCAAGACCAAGCCCAAATCCAAAAGATTTTTTTGGTGTAGTTGCTCCAGCTTAAGGTACTATCTCGAAATAGCCAGGCGTTCTTTAATTCCTCATACTCATTGAGTGGTTGTTGTTCTGTCGGCACTGGACAATTTTCCAGGGAGGAGCGCATCATATAGGTTAACCCCCAATATCGTCGGAGTTTGGCATGAAAATACGTTCCGCGTGTCCCCAGAACGCTTCTAAATTATAAAACTCCCGTTCCCTTGGCATCATAATATGGACGATGACATCACCATAATCTTGTAGTATCCATGTTCCTTCCGCTTTTCCTTCTGTGGTGCGGGGTCGTCGTTGCCACTCAATTTCCACTTGTCCTTCTACTGCGTCAGCGATCGCTCTCACCTGTACTTTAGAGTAACCGGTCATGATCACAAAGTAATCAGACAGGTAAGAAATATTTGCCAGGTTTAGCAATATAATTTCTCCGGCTTTACGCTCATAACCAGCTTCAGCAATAGTTAGAGCTAAATTTTTACTTGTAGTTTCCGTGTCAGTTTTAGGTTCGATCACAGCTTTCTTTGTCAATGGAAAATTTCCTCTTAAAGATTCAGTCATTCAACCTCTTATGCTTTTTCCTTTTGCAGCTACTTGGTCTACTTGTGTAACTTACTGACAATTGACACTCTCCGAGCTTTTAAATACTGGGACTCTTCATCCCTACTGTCAATGAGTCATCCTGTAACTAACAAATAACTGAACTAGAATTGTGTGAATGGGTTTTTTCTGAATAGTAACATATTCTACAGTTAATACTTTATGCCTGAATGGCTTTAGTCTCTATTTATCATTTTCTGGTATTTTGTCCTAGTTTTTGGCAGATTATTGTTAAATTTTCCTATTTAATCGCTTTAATAGCTGATTTATTTTACTTAAATATGATTTTAACTGATACTGCCATTATGCAATACCAAAAAATCAACTCAAATCTGTTATTTCACAGAATACAATCTATAAGTTATAATGAGTAATAACAGTTTGAGCTATCTACCAAGATTTTAAATCCTATAATAAGTCCGTAAATCGGCCATCGTTTTGCAGAATTTTCAGGATCTGCTTAATTTCCTGGGTACGATCCTTTTTCACTACTAGGGTAACATTGCGATCGCGGACAATGACAACATCGTCTAAACCGATAGTAACAATTACATCATCAGGATTGGAGGCATAAATAATTGCTCCTTGAGTATCTAAGCCAATATGGGTAGCAAGTTCTACATTAGGATTATCCTCTTGTTTGAGTAAACGTTCAATAGCATTCCAATCACCCAAATCATCCCAACCAAATGCTGCCGGTAAAACATAAGCTAAACTAGTTTTTTCCATCAGCGCGTAATCTATACTTTTTTTAGGTAACTGGGGATAAATATCAGGGCCATATTGTTCTAAAGGTTGGATAATTTCTGGTGCATGGGTGCGTAATTCTGCTAAAACAACACTGGTCTGAAAAACGAACATACCACTATTCCAGCTAAACCGTCCCGTAGATAAAAAAGTTGCGGCAGTTTCCCGGTCGGGCTTTTCAGTAAAACGGTGAACATGATAAGCTGGCAAGTTATTAAAGTCACATAATTTTTCACCTTGCTCAATATAACCATAGCCAGTTGATGGAAAATTAGGTTTGATCCCCAAAGTCACTATTGCCGGGATACTTCTTGCTAACTCGGTAGCAGCGGATATTGTAGCTAAAAATACCTCTGGGTCAGCAATCCAGTGGTCAGCCGGGAAAAAACCAATCATAGCGTTTTCTCCGTAACGCTTGTTAATTTCTAAACTTGCCCAAGCAACGGCAGCGGCGGTGTCTCGTCCTACGGATTCAATGAGTAAATTTGATTCTGGTAAATCAGGAAGTTGTTCTCTGACTCCTTGGGCAATGGCACTGGAGGTAATTACCCACAAGTTTTGCCAACCGTTAGCCAATGGTAACAATCGATCAGCGGTTGCTTGTAGTAAGCTCTGAGAGCTACCATCGAGACTTAAAAATTGTTTAGGTCTGTCCAGTCGGCTCAGAGGCCAAAAACGTTCACCTTTACCACCTGCTAAAATCACAGGAAAAAATAAATTATTCATACTGGAAAGCATACCCAATGCAGAACAATACAAGTTTACATCCATTTAATTTTGAATTTTGGATGATCTTGACTGATAATTTCGGTTAGTTAAGTATGTTGTAATTATCACAGATTAAAAATGTGAGGACGGCAAAACCCAACAAAATCTAGCTGATGCTTTTCTAAAATCCAAAATTTGCACTGTCAACTTTTGCAGTCGCAATATTTGTAGCTTGTATTAACATACCTTTAAGGATTGGTTGAGTGGGGAGAAAATTGTGATTAAACAAATTCAATGGTTAGAAAATCAGGTCATACCTCAACAGGTAACAGCACCAGAGCAGGAGGTAAAACAGCCACCAGTTCAAAAGTCAGAAAGTCAGACAATAATTCAACAAGTACCAGTGTCAACCCCCCTGGTAAAACCACCAGAATCAGTTTACTCTTCTCATAACGTCGTAGAATCAGTAGGCGCTTTTCCTAACGAACTCTATGAGCGATTAGGTTTATCAATTCCCCGCTGGTTATTGTGGGTACTAACTTTTGTTCTAGGTATAACTGTATCTGGTTTATTAGCATCCAGTTTGGCACTATGGACTCCTCTATGGAGTAATCTAGACCAAACGAAAGATGATGAATTTGGTTCTTATAAACAGAATCAAGTCAAAATACCCGGAGGTTTATGGACTCAGCTTTCTCAGTATAAACTATCAAGACCCATGAATATTTTAATTATGGGCATTGAACCAGTGGCCGGAACTGTAGACGGTTCACCGGAAAATTTTGCTGGTAAAAGCGATACTATGATGTTGGTGCGCCTAAATCCCAGTGACAAATCTATTCGCTTGCTGTCAATTCCCAGGGGGACAATGATCGCTATCCCGGAACAGGGATTAACTCAAGTATCTGAGGCTAATGCCAAGGGTGGTCCAGTTTTAGCCGCACGGGTAGTTAGTCGCAGTTTAAACAATGCTCCCATAGATAGATATATCCGCATTTCTACTAGTGGCTTCCGCCAATTAGTTGACCAGTTGGGTGGAGTAGATGTATTTGTCCCCCAAACTATGAATTATCAAGATCGCTCAGGTGGCTTGTCAATAAATTTAGTCAGTGGTTGGCAAAATTTCAATGGTGAACAAGCAGAACAGTTTGCCCGCTTTCGTGAAGAGGGTATGGGGGATTTACCCAGAGTTCAGCGACAACAAGCACTAATCACTGCTTTAATGCAAAAGCTCAACAGTCCCACTGTTTTACCCAGGTTGCCCCAATTAACTCGCATTATGCGAAAGTATTTTGATACCAACCTGAAAACGGAGGAAATGATGGCATTGGCGAATTTTTCCGTGAATGTAGAACGGGATAGTTTCCAAATGGCAATGTTACCCGGTACTTTTAGTAAGTTCAGTCAAGATGCTAATAGCTATTGGTTAAATATGACTGGTCAACAAAGCTTGTTAAATGATTTTACGGGTGTAAATGTCGCTGGTATTACGTCAGATACCAGACCTATTTCTGCCCGGAGAGTTGCTGTTCAAAATACTACTAATCAACCCCAGCTAACGCAAAGGGTAATTACCTATCTTAAACAGAAGGGTTTTACTAATGTTTACCCAGTTCCAGACTGGCCAGATACCCAGCGCCAAACTCAGATTATTGTCCAAAAAGGCAACCGACAACCAGGAGTTGATTTGCAACAGGTTTTAGGTTTAGGACAAGTTGAAGTTTCAGGTAACGGTGATCTAGAATCTGACCTGACAATTCGCATTGGTAAAGATTGGAAATAAGGAACTTTGTCACAGGGAACAGGGAACAGGGAACTGGGAACAGGGGACAGGGAACTGGGAACAGGAAGGGGGAACTAACTGGGAAGGGGGAACTTTCCCTTACTATAACGACAATTTTTAACGCCAACCTACTTAGCAAGTTCATGAGCAAAATTTTGTTAAGATATTTAACTTTAATTTCTATTTTGGCGGGATTGTGTATTATTATTCCGCAAACCACCTTTGCTCAAGTTAATACCATTAACTACAGTAATGCTAACTTAGAAAATCGTGACTTTTCCTATACTGATTTCGTCGGTGGAACTTTTGTCGCGGCCGAAATGCGGGGAACAATTTTCCAAGGTGCAAATTTAACTAACGCCATTTTTACCAAAGGCGTTTTATTAAAGGCTAATTTAGAAGGTGCAAATTTAACAGGCGCTTTAGTTGATCGTGTTACCTTAGATGGTGCTAATCTAAGAAATGCCATTTTTACAGAAGCAACTTTGACCCGTAGCCGCTTTTATGATGCTGATATCACTGGTGCTGATTTTACAGACGCATTAATTGACCGTTATCAAGTATCCCTACTCTGTAAAAGAGCATACGGTGTTAATCCTGTAACTGGTATTTCTACCCGCGACAGTTTGGGTTGTCGTTGAACAACTGACAACTAACAACTGACCACTAAGCTGTACTGCATTTAGTTTGTATAATTATAGCGGGCAAGATGCCCGCACCACAAAGTTCAAGTAAATTGTGGTTATCAAATTTAGCTGCGTAACAGCTTAACAACTAACAACTGACAACTGAAAACTAATATTTTGTGACACAACAAGAAAAAAAAACTGCCCGTTCTTTCGCTGGTATTGCTGGTATTGTTGCCGCAGCAACATTAATTAGTAAGGTATTTGGTTTAATTAGACAACAAATAATCGCTGCGGCTTTCGGTGTAGGTGCGGCAGCTACAGCTTATAGTTATGCCTATATTATTCCTGGTTTTCTTTTAATCTTACTTGGTGGTGTCAACGGACCTTTACATAGTGCCATTGTCAGTGTTTTATCTAAACATAAAAAAGAAGAAGCAGCACCTATAGTAGAAACAGTAACAACTCTTGTGGGTGGGTTGTTGCTAGTAGTGACATTTGCTCAAATATTTTGCGCTGAGTTAATTATTGATTTAGTAGGTCATGGCTTAGAAGCGACTACAAGAGCGATCGCAATCCGTCAAATACAAATTATGTCCCCATTGTCCTTATTCGCGGGCTTAATTGGGATTGGTTTTGGGACTTTAAATGCAGCTAATCAATATTGGTTATTATCAATTAGTCCATTATTATCTAGTATTACCGTTATTGCAGGCATTGGTATTTTAGCTTGGCAATACGGAAAAGAAATTATTAATCCCGAATATGCTTTAATCGGTGGTATGGTATTAGCTTGGGGAACTTTAGCGGGAGGAATTTTGCAATGGTTAGTGCAATTAATTGTCCAATGGCGGTTAGGATTAGGGAGATTACGGCTAAGATTTGATTTTAAATCTCCTGGTGTTCAAGAAGTAATTAAAATCATGACTCCAGCGACAATATCATCAGGAATGATGCCAATAAATGTCGCCACTGACCTTTATTTTGCTAGTCCTATTGCCGGTGCAGCAGCAGGTTTTACCTATGCAAATCTTTTAGTACAAACTCCTTTGGGAATTATTTCTAATATTATTTTACTGCCCTTATTACCAACATTTGCTAAACTTTCTCACCCAGACAATTGGCCAGAACTAAAATTACGCATTCGGCAAGGACTTTTACTAACTGCCGTCACCATGTTACCTTTAGGGGCTTTAATGATATCTTTATCTGAGCCAATTGTCCAGATAGTTTATCAAAGGGGAGCATTTAAACAAGAAGCAACTCAATTAGTATCTTCTCTATTAATTGCCTATGGAATTGGAATGTTTGTCTATTTAGGGCGTGATGTTTTAGTCAGAGTATTTTATGCTTTAGGTGATGGACAAACACCGTTTAAAATTAGTACATTTAATATTGTTCTTAATGCTGTACTAGATTTTTTATTAGTTGAACCTTTTGGCGCACCGGGTTTAGTTTTGGCTACAGTTGGCGTTAATTGTAGTTCCATGTTGATGTTGTTATTTTTGCTAAACCGCAAACTTAATGGTTTACCTTGGCGGGAATGGTGTATTCCTATTCTGGGTTTAACAGGTGGTAGTATTATATCGGGTCTAGCTAGTTTTGCAGCTTTAATGGTTTCTCGTCAAGTTTTGGGTAAACCAAATTTAATTACTTTATTAATAGAATTATCTATATCTGCTTTGGTGGGAATTGGTGTTTTTTCTCTCATTGCTTC
>LJOT01000492.1 GCA_001672075.1 Anabaena sp. CRKS33 | reverse complement strand
TTGCCGTAATTTTGGCCATGGTGAATGTTGTCGGTGGTTTTTTAGTCACTGATAGAATGCTGCAAATGTTTAAAAAAAAGGAAGTTAAAGCATGAGCGATTTTTTACCAACTGGGATTCAGCTAACTTATTTAGTCGCTGCATCATTATTTATCTTGGGTTTGAAAAAGCTAGGTTCTCCCGCTAGTGCTAGAAACGGTAATCTTGTCGCTGCGGTGGGAATGTTGTTGGCTATTATCGCTACTTTACTAGATCAAAAAGTATTAAATTACGAGATGATTTTGGTAGGCTTGGCCATTGGTTCGGTAATTGGTACTGTGATTGCTTACAAAGTGCAAATGACAGAAATGCCGCAAATGGTGGGTTTACTAAATGGTTTAGGTGGAGCATCTTCCGCATTAATTGCCGTTGCTGAATTTTGGCGGTTATTAGATAGTTCACAACCTATACCCCTCGATGTCAACATTTCTATGTTGTTAGATGTGTTAATCGGTGGTGTGACATTAACGGGTAGTTTTCTCGCTTTTGCCAAATTGCAAGGTTTAGTTAGTGGTACTCCTATTACTTTTCCTTTACAGCAACCTGTAAACCTGTTTTTATTGGGTTCTTATTTGGCAGGAAGTGCCTATTTAATTATAACACCCGATAGCCTCCCCGTATTTTTAGGGGTGGTGGCTGTTTCTTTGGTGTTGGGTGTGATGTTTGTACTGCCTATTGGTGGCGGTGATATGCCCGTTGTTATTTCGCTGTTAAACTCTTTATCCGGTGTAGCTGCGGCGGCTGCGGGTTTTGTGGTGATGAATAATATGTTAATCATCGCTGGTGCTTTAGTGGGTGCGTCGGGTATTATCCTTACTGAAATTATGTGTAAGGCTATGAACCGTTCTTTGTTCAGTGTCTTATTTAGTGCTTTTGGTTCTGTCTCTACTGCTACTGGTGGCGCTGCTGCTGGTGCTAGTAATCAACCTGTTCGCAGTATTGATCCTGAAGAAGGGGCAATGATGTTGGGTTATGCCCGTTCTGTGGTGATTGTACCAGGATACGGTATGGCGGTTGCTCAAGCCCAGCATAGCGTCCGGGAGTTGGCTGACCAATTAGAGCGCATGGGTGTAGATGTGAAATATGCGATACATCCGGTTGCTGGTAGAATGCCGGGACACATGAATGTGTTATTGGCGGAGGCTAATGTGGCTTATACGCAGTTGTATGATATGGAGGATATTAATCCCCAGTTTGAACAGGCTGATGTAGCGTTAGTGATTGGTGCTAATGATGTGGTCAATCCAGCGGCGCGTAGTGATAAGAATAGTCCTATTTATGGGATGCCGATTTTGGAGGTTGATCGCGCAAAGCAAACTATTGTGATTAAGCGCGGTATGAGTGCTGGTTTTGCTGGTGTGGATAATGAGTTGTTTTATAAGGATAAGACGACGATGTTGTTTGGTAGCGCTAAGGATATGGTGGCTAAGTTGGTTAGTGAGGTGAAGCAGCTTTAGGTTAATTGTAGGGGTGTAGTTTGTGAACTATGCCCTTTTTTTATCACGCACAGGCGCAGAGAGGTTTGTTTCGCGCAAAGACGCTAAGGAGCAAAGGCGCAAAGAAGAAGAAATAAGATTAAATTCTTTGAAACCATTTATTTAAAGCATGATAAAGAAATATATCTAAACTCTGATTTTTAGAATTTTGCTTTGCAAATTCAATATCAGTTGCAGTTATTTTACCTAGTCCTTTAGCGGCTGGTCTAACTATAGCTGCATTATTCCAATCTGTCCAAATTCT
>LJOT01000491.1 GCA_001672075.1 Anabaena sp. CRKS33 | reverse complement strand
GTTAGCGCTTTGGCGCTGCTGTAGTGTTGTGGTCATGTGTTTATAATGGCGTTTGAGTTATGTATGTTTTGGTAGGTGTTTCTACCTTATGAATTTATATTAAGCCTTATGTTTCGATTTGTAAAGATATTTAAAGTAAGTATTAGTTATGAAAATCATTAGTTTTTCTGATATGATGGAATTTACAGGAGTTATTGTCATAATTGGGCGGGCAGGATGCCCACCTCACAGGAGTTCTGGACTATTTTAGAAGTTTTCCTAAAATAATGGGATTTACAGCAGCTATTGTCATAATTGGGCGGGCAGGATGCCCACCCCACAGAAGTTCTGGACTATTTTAGAAGTTTTCCTAAAAAATGGGATTTACAGCAGTTATTGTCATAATTGGGCGGGCAGGATGCCCACCCCACAGGAGTTCTGGACTATTTTTAGATGTAAAAATCAACCAGGAGGCCAGGACATAGAACGACCACCTAGTATATGTATATGGAGGTGATGAACCGTTTGACCGCCATCAACACCAGTATTCATAACTACGCGATAACCGTTTTCTAGTCCTGCTTGTGCTGCAACCTTTTGCACTATTAATAGAAGATGTCCCAAGAGGGCTTGATCTTCAGGTTCAGCAGTGGCCAGGTTAACTATGGGTTTTTTGGGGATAACAAGGATGTGAACTGGTGCTTGGGGGTTAACATCTGTAAAGGCCAGGGCTAAATCGTCTTCATAAACAATATGCGCGGGAATTTCTTTACGAATGATTTTACTGAAAATCGTTTCTGTGTTCTGACTCATGCAGTTTTACTTACTCATCTGCTCAAGATTTTAAGCGATGGTTAGAACAGACGATCAAAAGTTAAGCTGTTATTTAGTCAGTGCATCTATTTATAGCTCTATGTCCAAACCTGCTGATGTTAGTACCAAACGCTTAATTAGCCTCGCACCCAACAATTGGGTTAAATGGGTAACACAAATCCCGGATGTGGTTGCTGGGGAAATTCTCAATTCTGAGTTTCAATGGATTAGTAGAGAAAGTGATGTACTTATCCGCGTTAAAAGTAAAGAGTACGGAAATTTTCTGGTTCTCAATGAATTACAATTGCGATATAAACCAGAAATGCCGCGAAGAATGCGAGCTTATACAGGATTAGCTGAAGAAAAATATAAATTACCCACATATCCTGTATTAATTAACATTCTCAAGACAGGTGATGCTGAAATCCCAACCCGATATGAGTCTAATCTTGCGGGGTTAGAAGTGCGTCAAGATTACCGTGTAATTAACCTGTGGGAAGTAGATGTTAAAATTGCCTTAGAACGACCTTTACCGTCTCTATTACCTTTTGTACCGATTCTCAAAGGTGGTGAAGATGAATCTATAATTCGGGAAGCATTGCGTTTATTACAAGCAGATGAACAATTAAATCAATTAGAAACAGTTCTCGCTTTTTTTGCTACGTTTGTGTTAGATAGTTCCTTAGTTCAAGAAATTATGAGGTGGGATATGACAGTTTTACGCGAATCACCTTGGTATCAGGAAATATTGCAACAAGGAATGCAACAGGGAATGCAACAAGGAATGCAACAAGGAATGCAACAAGGTGAACAACAAGGAGAAAGAAAAGACAGACTCTCTAGCATTGAGTTATGTTTAGAAGTAAAATTTGGCAATGAAGGATTAAAATTCATGCCGAAAATATCAGAAATATCTGATCTTGAGACACTAAAAACAATTCAACGCTCAATTCTCACCGTTGACAGGTTAGAGAAGTTAAGACTTGT
>LJOT01000199.1 GCA_001672075.1 Anabaena sp. CRKS33 | reverse complement strand
TTTTATTTTTAAAGTACCACACATAAATATCTAAAATGTTGATGGAACAAGGGTTGTAGGATTCCATATTGTACCAAAGCGTTACACAAAGTGCTGTATCAATTTATAGTTGACTTTAGTAAACTTTGGCTATTAGCCATGAAATTCATTTCATGGCAGGTTTGTTAGCCTTTCACTCAAGCCTCTCGCTCACCATCAAGAAATAATATGATAAGCTTGGATTATATAAATCCAATAATACTTTTAATATTCATAACTTAGGAAAATTAAACTTTATATTTTCTTAACAATTAATTGAGAATAATTTTTATTTAGCAACGAGATTGCAATACTTTCGGCGATTTGCTAGAATTTTGAGAATTTCATAATTGGGTTACTATTGTCAATTTTGCACCCCTCTCAAAAGATGATCTGCAAAAGTCTTTATTTATAGTGGTTTCAGAGATCAATTTTGAACAAAAATACAAAACTTTACAAATTAGCAGTGGTTTGAAAGAGTAAATTGGCGAAAAATTATTCAGCAAATAATCTACTTTGACTGATAGAACAAATGTATTATTGACAAATGGGTTAACTTATGGTATGTGGAGGGTTTTTGGTACTAGCTGTACTAAAGATACGTAGGGTGTGTTAGCGAGAGCGTAACGCACCATGTTATCAAATCGTTTAAATTGTCTAATGTGCCGTTATTAATAATTGAATCTTGATCATATCGCATCAATCACAGAATAATTTAAGGATGATGTAAAGACGTTTCATGAAACATCTCTACAACGTCCTTTGCGTAAGTCCTATTATCAATAAGCCTACATTCATCCTCTTTTAAATAATTGGTGAAGAGTGCGGTGTGCGGGGTGTAGGGTTATCTTCTTCATCCTCTTCTTCATACTCCCCACTCTCTAACTCTGTACTCCGCACTCTTTAAGATAGTTCTTCCTTATCAAGGTCAGGATAACATTTTTAAAATCCTTTGTCAATACCTGAAAAACAAATTTTTCGCGGTTTTTTGCGTTTTGTTCCCTGTTAAGAGTTCCCTGTTAAGAGTTCCCTGTTCCCTGTCAACTGTGCATCAGCAGAAACTAAAAATGATGTAGAGACGTTTCATGAAACGTCTCTACAATGTGGTTTACGTCAAGGATACCAGAAGCTACGCTAAGGCAGTGGTAAAGTTATGAACTGTCAGAGTACCAGTTAAACCTGTCACCTCAATAATGGCATCGGTAGTGGCACTAAATCCTTCGTTAGCGTCGTTAATAGCGACAAAGCTGCGACTACCAGTAGATATCATTACCTAAACCACCAACTAGGTTATCTTGTCTTGCTACTGACTTGAGTATCTATCTTTAGATAGATTTTTATTGATTTAAAACTTGTTACCATGCAAAGGACGAGGAAGAACTATCGTTAAACTTCTGTTGATATGCGGTTAACCTTCTTATTCCTGTGACAGTTGAAGGTGTGGAATGTGGGATACAGCGGAAAAAAGAAGATATAGGGATTGACAATTACTTCAAAACTTGTTATCATAAAACTGACGAGGAAGAACTATCGTCAAATAACTGAGATGAGATTTGTAAACTCCCTCCATCTCCTCCTTCTCTGTGTCCTCTGTGGTTCGTTTATTTGATAATTTCCCCATCAAGTCGCGGAAAAAAGAAGATATAGGGATTGACAATTACTTCAAAACTTGTTATCATAAAACCGACGAGGAAGAACTATCGTCCATCTGCGGTCAACTTTCTTATTCCTGTGCCTAAATAGCATGATAAATGTTATATAATAGTTTTCTGATTTGGTTAAGCAGCAGTTGACTTTTAATTCTCCAATTATCAATAAGCCGACATTCATCCTCATAGATGGACATTCTCTGGCTTTTCGTTCCTACTTCGCTTTTGCTAAAGGTAGAGATGGAGGACTTCGCACAAAAGCGGGTATTCCTACCAGTGTTTGTTTTGGTTTTTTTAAATGTTTATTAGAGGTTCTAGCCACAGAACAACCGCAAGCCTTAGCGGTAGCCTTTGATTTGGCTTTACCTACCTTCCGTCATGAAGCAGAGGATACATATAAAGCTGGACGGGCAGAAACACCAGCAGACTTTATTCCCGATTTAGAAAATCTTTATGAGTTACTGCAAGGTTTAAATTTACCTATACTTACTGCACCAGGTTATGAAGCGGATGATGTATTGGGAACATTAGCAGAAAAAGCCGCAGCCGCAGGGTATAGAGTGAAGATACTTTCCGGGGATAGGGATTTGTTTCAATTAATTGATGCTGATAAAGAAATCACAATTTTAAATTTTGCCCCAGAAGCATTAAAACATTCTACAAATAGTATTAGAGAATTTAAAGCTGAAGAAGTAAAAGAGAAATTAGGGGTATTACCTACACAAATTGTTGATTTTAAAGCTTTATGTGGTGATAAATCAGATAATATTCCAGGAGTGAAAGGAATTGGTGAAAAAACAGCAGTACAATTATTAAATACTTATAATTCCCTTGAGGAAATTTACGCCGCTTTAGATAATATTAAAGGTGCGACTCAGAAAAAACTAGCTGCTGGTAAAGAAGACGCGGAAAAATCCCGCTATTTAGCTAAAATAGTCTGTAATGTTCCTTTAGAAATTAATTTAGAAGATTGTTTATTAACTGGTTTTGACCATAATCTACTTATCCCGATTTTAGAGAAATTAGAATTTAAGAAGTTTTTAGATCAAATTAATGATTTACAGCAAAAATTTGGGGGAAAAGTTGAAATTTTAGAAAACCAGGTATCCGAAGTCATAGAAACCGATGATGATATCTGGTTTTTTGGTGCTGAAGACACAGCAAAAAGCAAAAAACAAACAGATGCAAATATTCAACCGCGCATTATTGATACAGAAGCTAAATTAATAGAATTGGTAGAAATTTTAAGAAAATTTACTAATCCAGAAATACCCGTTGCTTGGGATACAGAAACTACCGCATTAGAACCACGAGATGCAGATTTAGTGGGAATTGGTTGCTGTTGGGGAACAGAAGTAAATGAACTTGCTTATATTCCTATTGGTCATAAAATTGGTAATAACTTAAATCGAGATTTAGTATTAGCAACACTGCGGCCAATTTTAGAAAGTGCTGATTATCCTAAAGCTTTACAAAATGCTAAATTTGATCGTTTGATTCTGCGGTGTCAGGGAGAAGGAATTGAACTAGCTGGAGTGGTATTTGATACGATGTTAGCGAGTTATGTAATTAATCCAGATAGTAGTCATAATTTAACTGACTTATCTTTGCGATATTTAGGATTAACTGCGACCAGTTATGGAGATCTAGTTCCCAAAGGGAAAACTATCGCTGACATAAGTATTTCTGCTGTTGCTGATTATTGTGGTATGGATGTTTATTCTACATTTAAATTAGTCCCAAAATTAAAAGAAAAATTAATAGAAACTCCAGCTTTATATCAACTTTTTAAGCAAGTTGAACAACCATTAGAAGCAGTTTTAGCAGAACTTGAATATACAGGAGTTAGGATTAATTCAGCTTATCTCCAAGAACTTTCACAACAATTAGAAACAGAATTAGCAAAGTTAGAAATTACAGCTATTGAAATTGCTGGGGAAAAATTTAATTTAGGTTCTCCTAAACAATTAAGTCAGATTCTATTTGAGAAATTAGGTTTAAGTACCAAATATTCTCGCAAGATTCAAACTGGTTATTCTACCGACGCAGCAACCTTAGAAAAACTCCAAGAAGTTGATAATACGGGATTTGTAAAAGCGATAATTGAATATCGAACATTAGCAAAATTAAAGTCTACCTATGTAGATGCTTTACCAGCTTTAGTTCATCCTCAAAGCCAAAGATTACATACTGATTTTAACCAAACAGCAACTTCCACTGGTAGATTATCTTCTTCCCATCCCAACTTACAAAATATCCCCATTCGCACTGCTTTTAGTAGACAAATTAGAAAAGCATTTTTACCGGAATCAGGTTGGTTAATGGTAGCTGCTGATTATTCCCAAATTGAGTTAAGAATTTTAGCTCATTTGAGTCAAGAACCTGTACTAATTCAAGCATATCAGCAAAATGAAGATATTCATACTGTAACAGCAAAATTAGTATTTGAGAAAGAAAATATTTCCGCAGATGAAAGACGTTTTGCGAAGACGATTAATTTTGGTGTAATTTATGGCATGGGAGCGCAAAAATTTGCCCGGGAAACGGGAATAAATCAAGTAGATGCAAAATTATTTATTGAGAGATTTAATCAAAGATATGACCGTGTTTTTGCGTATCTAGATAAAGTTAAAAAAGAGTCCATTGCTTATGGTTATGTAGAAACAATTTTAGGGAGAAGACGTTATTTGGAATTTACTAATAATAGTTTGCAACAGTTAAAAGGGAGTAAATTAGAAGATATTAATTTACAAAAATTAAAGAATTTAGGTCAATATGATGCTGGGTTACTGCGTGCTGCTGCTAACGCACCAATTCAAGGTTCTAGTGCGGATATTATTAAAATAGCAATGGTGCAATTACATGAGGTTTTAAGAAAATATCAGGCCCGGATGTTGTTACAAGTTCATGATGAATTAGTCTTTGAAATTCCTCCCCAAGAATGGGAAGAATTGCGACCACAAATTAAGTCAGTCATGGAAAATGCTGTTTCTTTATCTGTTCCCTTGGTTGTTGATATTCATGCTGGGGATAATTGGATGGAAACGAAGTAAAGTATTCTAATACGGAGTTGGCTGAGAGGTAGATTTTTGACATAAGTAGGTGAACGAAAAAAACCGACACAAGTAACGAAAGGTAAAGTTGCCGAAAACCTCTTCCCTGTTCCCTGTTCTCTGTTCCCTGTTCCCTATTCCCTGTTCCCTATTCCCTGTTCCCTTGTCATAACGACAATTTTTAACGCCAACCTACTTAATTGAGGGTATTACAAAGAACATTTACCACCCTTAGCTGTCAAAAAAGACTCTTGAGTAAAAAAATGGGGTTTGCCAATTTAATTAAATCAACCTAACAATGAAGAGGAAATCGCCAAAAAGCTGTTAATTAATAACTAGTGACTTTTTGCCAAACATGATTTTAATTGCAGATTGATTGTGATGAATATAGCTAATTTTCCGTGGCTGACGACGATTATTTTATTCCCCATAGCCGCATCACTACTACTTCCTATCATCCCAGATAAAGACGGCAAAACGGTGCGCTGGTATTCCCTGATTGTGGGGCTGATAGATTTTGTACTGATTGTCTGCGCTTTTTATACTGGGTACGATTTCTCTAATCCCAATTTGCAATTGGTGGAGAGTTATCCCTGGGTGCCGCAATTGGGGTTAAATTGGTCTGTAGGGGCTGACGGCTTGTCTATGCCTCTAATTCTCTTAACGGGATTTATTACCACCTTGGCGATTTTAGCAGCCTGGCCTGTGACACTCAAGCCAAAATTATTTTTCTTTTTGATTCTGGCTATGTATGGCGGTCAAATTGCTGTTTTTGCTGTCCAGGATATGCTGTTATTCTTCCTGGTCTGGGAATTGGAACTTGTACCGATATACTTCTTGCTGTCAATTTGGGGAGGTAAAAAGCGCCAATACGCAGCGACTAAATTTATTTTATACACTGCTGGTGGGTCTCTGTTTATTTTGTTGTCTTCCTTGACCATGGGATTTTATGGTGATACAGTTACCTTCGATATGTCCGCGATCGCATTGAAGGATTTTAGCTTAAACTTACAACTTCTACTATACGCTGGCTTTCTCATTGCCTACGCTGTGAAGTTGCCCATCATTCCCCTCCATACTTGGCTACCAGATGCCCATGGTGAGGCTACAGCACCGGTGCATATGCTACTTGCAGGTATTTTGCTAAAAATGGGTGGTTATGCCCTAATTCGCATGAATGCCCAAATGCTACCTGATGCTCATGCTTATGTTGCACCCGCTTTAGTGGTTTTAGGAGTAGTAAATATCATCTATGCTGCTTTAACGTCCTTTGCCCAAAGGAACTTAAAACGGAAAATTGCCTACTCTTCAATTTCCCACATGGGTTTTGTTCTCATTGGTATTGCCTCTTTTACGGATTTGGGTTTAAGTGGGGCAGTTCTACAAATGGTTTCTCACGGCTTAATTGGGGCAAGTTTGTTCTTTTTGGTCGGTGCAACTTACGATCGCACACATACTTTAATGTTAGATGAAATGGGTGGTGTGGGTAAAAGAATGCGGAAGATTTTCGCTATGTTTACCACCTGTTCTATGGCATCTTTAGCATTACCAGGAATGAGCGGTTTTGTAGCGGAATTAATGGTATTTGTGGGCTTTGCAACTAGCGATGCTTATAACCCAACATTCAAAGTTATTGTCATTTTCTTGATGGCTGTTGGTGTGATTTTAACGCCAATTTATCTACTTTCAATGTTGCGCGAGATTTTCTACGGACAAGAAAACGAGGAGTTAGTTTCTCACCAAGCTTTGATAGATGCTGAACCCCGTGAAGTCTTTATCATTGCTTGTTTGTTGATACCTATTATTGGTATTGGTTTCTATCCCAAGTTGTTAACTCAAATGTACGACGCTACAACTGTACAATTGACAGCTAGATTACGTGATTCTGTTCCTACTTTGACAGCGGAAAAAGCTGTGCAAAATGTTTCTTTGATTGCGCCGATAATTGGTAATTAATTTCTAATTACAGCTATGATTTACAATTAGGGGGGGTTTGATACCCGCCCTTTTTTTGTTTCGTAGAAAGTCCCAAAGGAGGGAACAAGGAACAGGTTTTCAGGGATTTTACGTTTCTTTACACAGTTTGATTTTATATGGTAGGTGCAAAGGAAAAAGGTAATTAACCTATACTAATCAAAAGTTTTTACCTATTCTTTGTTCGCTGCTCAATTTGAGTTGCGAAGAAGTTGTTAAATAGGGTTTTTGTCCGCGAGTTTTCTACCGTAGTTAATAGCAATTAAACCTGTAAGATTCATAAACAAGCTGTAAATGGCCGCAGGTACTGCCATATCAGGATTATTGAGTAAACTGGCAGTAATGGTGATCGCTAGTGTGCCATTTTGAATCCCAACTTCAATGGCAATGCAGATTTGCTGACGAGAATTGAGTTTTAACAATTTGCTAAGATAAAACCCTACTAACATAGAAACAGTAT
>LJOT01000490.1 GCA_001672075.1 Anabaena sp. CRKS33 | reverse complement strand
AAGTATATCATCTCGATTAGTCGAAATCCGCCGCCATATTCATGCACATCCAGAATTGAGCGGAGAAGAATATCAAACCGCTGCTTTTATTGCTGGTGTATTATCTGCCAATGGACTGCACGTAGAAGAGGGAATAGGCAGAACGGGTGTCATTGGTGAATTAAAAGGGACTAAATATACTGATAGTGTACTGGCAATTCGCACTGATATGGATGCTTTACCCATTCAAGAACGTACAAGTTTAGAATATGCTTCTCGGATTCCCGGAGTTATGCACGCTTGTGGTCATGATATTCATACTACAGTAGGTTTGGGAACAGCGATGGTACTTTCCCAGATTGCCTCAGAATTGGGGGGAAAAGTGAGGTTTATATTTCAACCAGCAGAAGAAATAGCTCAAGGTGCAAATTGGATGGTAAAAGATGGAGTTATGAATAATGTTGCGGCCATTTTAGGGTTGCACGTTTTTCCTTCCATTCCCGCAGGTTCGATTGGTATTCGTTATGGTGCGTTAACAGCCGCAGCAGACGATTTAGAAATTATTATTATCGGTGAATCTGGACATGGTGCGCGTCCCCATGAAGCCATAGATGCGATTTGGATTGCATCACAAGTAATTACATCATTACAACAAGCAATTAGTCGTACCCAAAATCCTTTACGTCCCGTAGTATTGAGTATTGGTAAAATAAATGGTGGGAGAGCGCCAAACGTAATTGCTGATAGAGTACAATTATTGGGGACAGTGCGATCGCTACATCCAGAAACTCGTAATAATTTACCAGATTGGATTGAAAAGATAGTATCTAACGTTTGTAATTCTTATAATGCGAAATATCAAGTTAATTATCGTCAAGGTGTACCTAGTGTCCAAAACGATAATACGCTAACGCAGTTATTACAATCAGCAGCCGAAGAAGCCTGGACTAATGAGCGTGTACAGATTTTACCAGAACCATCCTTAGGTGCAGAAGATTTTTCAATTTATTTAGAACACGCCCCTGGTGCAATGTTTCGCTTGGGTGTAGGCTATGAAGAGAGAATAATTAATCATCCCCTGCATCATCCACAATTTGAAGTTGATGAATCTGCTATTATGACAGGAGTAGTCACCTTAGCTTATGCAGCTTACAAATATTGGTTAAATAAATCGGAACTGTGATTTGGCTGATTAATATATCCATGATCAATTAATCAAACAAATCAGGTTTTGAAATTCCTCTTTAAATAAATTCAAAAAAGTCAGATATTCAATCATGTCACAAATCGAAACCATAGATTCAAACCCATCAGAAAAAAGCATTGATAACTGGTACTTGGTAACTGTTCGTTCCAAGAAAAGAGAAGTATTTTTGAAATATTTGAATATAGCTATTAGCCAAAATCAACTACAAGACTTGGTAATAGAAATCAAAATTCCCCAAGAAGCAGTTTATCAAGACATCGTTTTATTAAAAACGAGTAATTTCAAAACTGCTTATATACAACTAAAAAATATTGAATGTTTCCAAAATATCGAACGCAAACCCCTAGCATTACAACAAGTAAATAGAATGTTAGGGATTACTTAAAACCTCCAGAAGAAAATAGAGACAGGGAAAGTAGATCAAGATCAAGGGTGAGAGTTGACGCTCCCCGCCCTATAGAGGGACGGGGATTCTTGTTTCAATGAGTAACCTTGCTCAAACTTGTTACCAAGTCTGAGCAGAGGGTCATCTCTCCACAAGCGTTATTAGTTTCCGTCCGCCCGACGGTACTTAAATCATAGCCACTTTGTCTT
>LJOT01000910.1 GCA_001672075.1 Anabaena sp. CRKS33 | reverse complement strand
CACGATATTGATCAAGATGATCAGGAGTTAATTATGAAATTATCCCAAATGTATCAACAACAGTTAGAAGAGATTAAAAAACAAGAACGACAAGAAGGAGTTCAGGAAGGAGAAAAACTAGGACTTGATAGAGGGATAGAAAGAGAAAGACGCGCTATGATTGAAAGTATCTTGCAAGTGCGTTTTGGGGAAGTTGATTCACAGTTAGCAACAATTATCAACCCTCTGATTGCTATGGATAGAGAGGAATTTACTCCTTTGCTTTTACAGTTATCCCGTGAGGAATTATTGGCTAGATTTGTGTGAATTAGCAGTATTAGGTAGATGGCAACAGGAATTAAAATTTGATGACGCGCTTTATACATGATCAATTTGCAAAACAATATCTAACAGAACTATTAACACCTTACGGACAAGTAGAAACCAGTAAAGATATTACCGCAGA
>LJOT01000198.1 GCA_001672075.1 Anabaena sp. CRKS33 | reverse complement strand
GCAGATAATACAGATATTTTAGTCGCAGCTTATAGATATTTTTACTACAAAAATAATTATGGTTTAGCACTGACAACAGCAGAGAAAATAACCGCTAAAATCAAAGCAGTAGAAAATCTATCTGATAATTGGGAAGAACTTAAACCTATCCTAATTAAACGTCAGGAAGAACCCCAAATCAGATTGTATTTGAATGCTTATGCTGCTTCTGGTTTGGTATTAGCTAAACTAGGAAAAATAGAGGAAGCTAAGGAAATCAGCAGCAGAATTAAAGGTATTGATGACAAACATGATTTTGGCGCTGGTATTCTTCTCGATATTTTAACTCGTCCACCGGAAACAGATGATTAAACGTTCATAAATTATGCAAGGTAAAGATTGGTTTGTTGCGGAAAATGGAGAATATCAAATTTGTAAATCAGCAAGATCATGGGATTTATTGCAGGATAATTATCGTCTATATCGCTTTTTAACTGAAGTGGAAGATGTACTCAATCATGTTGAAAAAGAATCAACCCAACTTCCAGCCATAAGAACCCTAGTAAGACGATTAATTGTTAATTCCTATTGGGTACAAAGTCAGTTTTTAAAACCTGATGCCAAAACGGGAATTTCTGTTTTATTATTATATGATGAATTAGGATTTCCCTTAACAGTACAAACAGTAACATTTGCACCAGGAACAACTTCTAATATTCATAATCACGGCACATGGGGAGTAATCGCAATATTAAAAGGTCAGGAAAAAAACACATTTTGGCGACGTACTGAAAATCCTGACTTCCCTGATAAAATTGAAAAAACAGGAGAAATAAACTTATCTCCCGGTGATATTATCAGCTTTACATCTGAGACAATACATCATGTTCAAGCAATGGGTGAAGAACCAACAGTAACATTTAATATTTATGGAGAAACAAACCCGAAACAGAGATTTGAATTTGATGTAATTAACCACATTGCTAAAAAGTTTTAGAAAATGTTATAATTTCGGGATATAGGTGTTAGCTATCAATCAAAAAAAATTATCTTGAATCTGCGTTTATCTGCGGTTAATTATTTTCCATCTAAGTAGATGAACAGAAAAATTTAAAGGTATGTAAAGAAAAGTAAAATCACTCAAAACTCTCTTCCTGTTCCCTGTTCCCAGTTAAGAGTTCCCTTGCCCCAACGACAATTTTTAACGCCCACCTACTTAGAAATCAATAGGAGAAATAGCAATGGCCAGAGTAATTTTCTATGAAAAACCAGGCTGTAAAAACAATACCAGACAAAAAGTATTACTCACAGCCGCAGGTCATGAAGTGGTAGCATATAGTTTATTAACAGAACCTTGGACAGTGGAAAAATTGCGGTCATTTTTTGGCGATCGCCCGGTAATAGAATGGTTTAATAAAGCCGCACCCAGGGTAAAATCAGGAGAGGTGAATCCTGAAAATATCACTGCTGAAAATGCTTTGATCATGATGCTGAGAGATCCTTTATTAATTCGTCGTCCTTTGATAGAAGTAGGAGACAAAAGAGAAATCGGTTTTGATGTGGAGAAAATTGACGCATGGATAGGCTTAAAACCTGTGGATGAATCTTTGCAACAAATGAGCGAAAAACTGATGCAGCAAGACCTCCAAGGCTGTGCTAATAAAGATAATCACGACCACCATCATGGTCAAGGTGGTTGTAAAAATCACAAACAATAACTAACAATTTAGTAGGGTGTGTTAGTTGTCTTCGTAACACACCCTTGAATTTAGGTGAATTAATTAACTCATCAAATCTTGAAATAAAGCGGTACTTAAATAGCGTTCACCAAAGGAAGGTTGAATCACCACAATTAATTTACCCGCATTTTCTGGGCGTTTACCGACAACAATAGCCGCACATAAAGCCGCACCAGAAGATATTCCCGACAATAAACCTTCTTCTCTGGCCAATCTACGCCCATAAGCTATTGCATCTATATCATCAATTTGCACTATCTCATCAATTAAGTCTTGACGCAACACATCAGGAATAAATCCCGCACCAATACCTTGAATTTTATGAGGACCCGGTTTACCGCCTGATAAAATGGGACTGTTGCTAGGTTCTACCGCAATAGCTTGAAAACTGGGTTTGCGTTGTTTAATCACTTCTGCAATACCAGTAATTGTACCGCCTGTTCCTACCCCAGCAATTAAAATATCAACTTCTCCGTCCGTATCCGCCCAAATTTCCTCAGCGGTGGTTTCTCTGTGGATTTTTGGATTGGCAGGGTTAGCAAATTGCTGTAACATAAAAGCATGGGGAGTATTCGCCACAATTTCCTCTGCTTTATTAATTGCTCCTCGCATTCCTTGAGTTCCTGGTGTTAATTCCAAACTCGCACCATAAGCCCGCAGCATGGCGCGTCTTTCTTGACTCATGGTTTCAGGCATGGTTAAAATCAATTTGTAGCCTCGCGCGGCTGCTACCATGGCTAAAGCAATACCTGTATTACCAGAAGTTGGTTCGACTAAAACCGTTTTTCCTGGTGAAATTAAACCTTCAGCTTCAGCGGAAAGAATCATGCTTACGCCAATTCTGTCTTTGACAGAGGCCGCAGGATTCATACTTTCTAGTTTGACAACTATTCTGGCTTTCACTCCTTCGGCTTGGGGAATTTTATTTAACTGAATTAATGGAGTTTTTCCAATCAGTTCTGTTACGTCTTTAGCAATTCGCATTTTTTAACTCCTAAACTCCTAAAGTTTATATATTAATCTATTTTGATCAAGTATTTATCTGATTGAGTATTGGTATTAACCACGCTTATTCTAGCATAATTTCTATCTATTTCACCAAAAATATTAGTATTATTAAAAACTATTATATTCGTAGGTTGGGTTGAAGCATGAAACCCAACACGAGCGTTGGGTTTCGCTGTCGCTTAACCCAACCTACGAAAATGGTCAAGGTATTGATTCATGAGCGTTGGGTTGCGCTGTCGCTTAACCCAACCTACGAAAATGGTCAAGGTATTGATTGTTGAAAATAATACTGTTTTACCTTCCTAAGAATATCTTAATTTTGTTTCTGAGATATTTAAGATATCTTGGGTTTATCTTTGTCATGGAATGCTGTAATTTGAGTACAGTTTGTACTTGGGAATTTTCCCTGGAAAATATCTAAAACTAATAGTCTGTCTTGGTTTGAGTTTGAGTACAAAATCCCCCGTTCCCTTTTTAAAAAATGCTAGTCCCCCACTCAATAAATACTAGCACCCCAACCCCAAAAAATATTTTAATTTCTTTTAAATGCTTACCAAATCAAGATCACAGAATTTGAGTAATGTTGTAATTATCTTAATAATATTAACTTGAGTCGCTGAAAATTGGCACTAAAAAGGGAACTGATATAAACGATATAGGATTTACGCAGAGATTCCCCTCTACCCCCCGAAGTTCCTCAGATACAAGTCTGACGAATTAGGGGGGACTTCTTAACTCCTGTATTTCTCAGAATTTATCTCAATATTGTCTGTATTACTCCATACAAAAAAGACAAAATTTTGTTTTTGAGTAGATTTTGGTCAGCATATTTTGAATAAAAAAGGGGCAAAAAATAAACATAATCATAAAAATTTTCTTTCTAGGTAATTAAGTCCTGGTAAGGGAGAATAAACATGAAAGTGAAATTTTTAAATCTGCTGACTGTAAGTTTAGTAACTTTAGCATTAATTTCTCCAGGGATCATAGTATTTGCTATAGTTTGGGGACAACATAAAGAGTTCGTTAAAACACAGAATTTATCCTGTGAATTGTCGAAAATAAATCTAGCATCTCCAGCATTAGCTCCCCACCCAAAAATTATCAATACTCAGTTATCTTTAGTCAAATCTAAACCCTCTGATCACAATTTTCTGCATCAACTAAAAGTTACTGCAAAAAAATATAAATTAGCGACAATTTTGCAATGGTTATTTTTAGTAACACCCATTTTTATTGGTGTAGGAATTATCGCCTATGACAGATATCTTGTCTACCGTGCTGCTGTATTAAAAGAACACATTGCTATGTTAGAAAGAATGTGGGAACAAAGCATCGAACAGTAATTTTTCAACTTAATCATTCACAATAAACTAAATTATCATGACAGACGAACGCCAAACACAGTATTTTAATTTAATTGATGAACTTCTGCAATGTCCTAATGGTCAAGAACCAGAAGTTTTAGAAGCAAAACCCGAATTAATTGACTCTGGTTTAGTGCAATCAATGTTACAAGTAGCCACAATGTTTGCTCATCAAGGTAATCAAGATGGGGCGCAATTTCTATTTTTTGTTGCTAAACAATTAGCCAAAGAATTAGGTTTATATCCTGAAGTTTCTGATCAAGTTGTCAATCAGGAGTAATCATGTTATTGACCGCAACTGATGCTGGAAAAATATCATTAGAATTTCTCTTAGCAGATTGGAATATTGCTGATGATTTTAGAGATTGGTTTACAGTATTTAATTCTCGGTTAATGGGTGAGAGTTGGTATATTGTAGAATTGGGTGTAGAGGGATTACCTGATAGATGGTTTATGCAGGTTTATGACACAGGAGTTTGTGACCCTAACTATACTTTTATTTCGCCAATTTCTGGTGCAGAAGGATATACAGATTTAACAAATCTACCAGATATTATTGCCGATGTTTTAGTAGCAGAACGTAATTCTCGATAAAAACTTGATATCTTTAGATCCCCGACCTCTTAAAGAAGTCGAGGATCTTTATTTTTGTTATGCTTAAATGACAATTATATGTTATACTAAATAGAGTTATGGAAGCTACAGAAGAATCAGTCACATGATTACTGAAGACATCCTAGCCCAAGAATTTCTCAGAGTGGTAGATGACTATTATCCGTCTGTGGGAGAACTTTTAGAAGGCTGCCACGTGAAAGTTATCACTTGCTTTTGGGGACGACCTGCAAAACGGTTTCAATATATAGGAATTTATTGTCGAGAAGACATAATGCCCTATATTCAAGCCCAAAAACAAATCCTCAGAGAATTAGCAGAAAATATGGGGCTAATTCAAGTAGTTTGTCTCAACGCTAAACGATTGCTACGTGACCCTATGTCGAAGTTAAAACAGTCTGAACCTCGATTATGGTTGGAGTTGCAATTAGTGGCAGCCTAATCTAATATTTGGTTAACAATGAAAACAGGACTTTTCTGCAATTACGAAAATCATCATCAAGATGCTAGACGCACTATCTTTGAACAAGTTTTATTGGTGAAAGAAGCTGAAAGTTTAGGTTTTGAAGAAGCTTGGGTAACAGAACATCATTTTAATGAGTTCAATCTCAGTCCTTCAATTCTACTTTTAATGGCACATTTGGCAGGTGTGACTTCGCAAATTCGTCTAGGAACTGCGGCTGTATTATTGCCATTTCACCAACCAATTCGCGTGGCTGAAGATATTGCTACTTTGGATAATCTTTGTAGTGGGAGGTTGGCTTTTGGAGTAGCTAAAGGTGGTCCATTTCCCCAGCAAAATAAACATTTTGGTGTGAAAATGCAGGAATCTCGCACCAGAATGTTAGAATCAGTAGCATTGATTCAAAAGCTATTATATGAAACTAACGTATCATTTAATGGCGAATATTATCAATGCGAAAATCTCACAATTCATCCCCAAACACTACAAAAACCAATTCCTATATATGTTGCTAGTGGTGATGATGATGCAGTTAAATTTGCTGCTGAAAATTCCTTTGGTTTAATGGGGGGTCCGCCCTTTTCTTTAGCAAGACTAAAGAAGACGGTTAATAAATATCGGGAATTTAATCAAAGTGGTGCAGAAAAGTTCCTGTTAGCGCGGTTCTTTTTTGTGGGTAAAACTCATGATCAAGCAGTAAATGAAGCATTACCTTTTATTCGTCATTTTAGTAAAGAAATGACGCATAACTCAACTCAAGTAATGGAAAAAAGTCCTCAACAACCAGCATTTGATCGGACAAATATTTGTTTTGATGAGGACTATTTGCTGGAAAATTCAATTATCGGTGATGTCAACGGTTGTCGTGACAAAATCAAGAAATTTCAGGACGAATTAGATCTCAGCACACTAGCGTTAAAACCTTCATCTTTTTCATTACAAAAAAATCGAGAAAGTTTGCAACGCTACAATCAAGAGGTGCGGAATTATGTCTAAACTTTCCCTACTTCCTCCCGATGATTTACCTCCGACTAAGGTAACAAAAGAGGATGGAATGCTACATTTAGAGTTGGAACAGTCTATTGGTAAATGCTTCTTTTATGCGTGCGATCGCATTACCCAAGTATTACTATCTAATTGTCAGTGGTACATGACCACAAATAAGACCACTTTGATGTTAATTGTAGACTGTCCTGATCTAGTTGCCTATTGGCATATAGTTAGTAATATTCCCCAATTGGGAAATAGGCTGGAAAGATTCACTAAAGATGCCAAAATTCGCGTTTATCCTCCTTTTGGCAAGGGATCACCCTTTGAAATTGGAGTGAATGAAATTTCAGCCTATCGAGATTGGTTGTAAGTCCTAAATTATATTTTAATCACTAAAATCACCAGATCCTCGACTTCTTGAACAGTCGGGGATTTATCTTCTATCTTGTTATAATAAAATAAATACAATATACCAGCCATGATTAACAACATGATTAATAACAAAAAAGAACTATTTGATCGTTGGGCAAATAGTTATGATTGGACATTTCCTTCCTTTATTTATCAAGCAATTCATAAAAGATTACTTTCCCAAGTTGAATTATCAGCAAATGCCAATGTACTTGATTTAGGTTGTGGAACAGGTAGATTATTAAATAGATTAGCAAATCAGTTTCCAGAAATTACAGGCACAGGTTTAGATTTATCACCCCAAATGTTGCGGGTAGCGAGGCAAAATAACCGCCACCGTCCCCGCTTAATTTATCTTGAAGGTAATGCCGAAAATCTTCCCTTTGCCGAGGGACAATTTAACGCGGTTTTTAATACAATTAGTTTCTTGCATTATCCCCAACCAGACCAGGTTTTAAAAGAAGTAGCAAGGGTACTTTCTCCTGGTGGTAAATTTTATTTAGTGGACATTACTTTTAATAACTCATCATCATGTCAAATTACACCCCATTCTCATACAGCAGTTAAATTTTATAGCCAAAAACAAAGAGAAGAAATGGGGAATAATGC
>LJOT01000909.1 GCA_001672075.1 Anabaena sp. CRKS33 | reverse complement strand
AGTTTATCAATACTGCCACTGGTAATATTAATTTCAATTGCTAAATCTGGATTTGCTTTTTTCTCTCCGATGTAATAAGATTCATCAGGTTCAAAGGAAACACTTTTTTCTTTTGCGCGACGAGTTGCACTACCTACTGGAATAAAGTTTATCCCTTTTTCAAAAAGATATGCTTCTATCAAAATAGCGATAATTTTTTTGATATTTTCATGTTGTTCACCAAGTGTCATAAATTCGATGTACCCATCAAGATAAGTTATCCGCAAACCTGCTGCGTCTGCGGTTAAGGTTTCTATTATTTCAAATTCTTTCCAGGTGTAATAGCCAGGTAGAAGAAATTGCTGTTCAGAAATTGTGATGGTTTTGTCTAAGGTTTGGATAGTCATAGTAATTTTATGGTTATGACTTTAATCTTGATTATAACTCATGGTCGGGTGATAATTCTCA
>LJOT01000489.1 GCA_001672075.1 Anabaena sp. CRKS33 | reverse complement strand
GAACATCATACAGGCTATGCTGTAGATATTGGCGATGGTGCAGTACCAGCGACTAATTTACAAGCTAATTTTGAAAATACTAAAGCTTATCAGTGGTTAGAAGCCAATGCTGCCAAATTTGGTTTTGAAATTTCCTTTCCTCAAGATAATCTTCAAGGTGTGAGTTATGAACCTTGGCATTGGCGTTTTGTGGGTGATAGTGATAGTTTAGAAACATTTTATAAAGCTAAAAATATCAAACCTACAAAAACACCATAAATGGAGATTTACTATAGTTAAGGCTTGCTGAATAAACATAAAACCGGGAGACATAAATTATTTGCTTTTGCCTAATTACAGCGATTTTCAGGTAAATAAAACATGGAACAAAGTCATACTGCAATGAGGTATCACTATTACCAATACGGAGAATAGCACGTAATTTATGATTTTTCTACACCTATACCAAACCCATTTCCCGATTTTTGACAACAATGCGATCGCATTGTAAACTAATATAATCTATAATAATCTTGCCAATCTTTAAACTTATTTGACAAAGATTTTGGTAGAGGAGAAGGAAAAGAAACCAGTTCTTCTATTTGTCCATGTTGATCATAAATAGCAACATTGACAGGTAAGACTTTAAATATTTATACGAAAAATAATTAACTCGTGTTGCAAATATTTATATTTATTTATATTTATTTGGATGGCGATCGCTGCGATCGCCCTGCTTTGATATAATAGTATAAATATTATCAACAAATTATCAACAAGTCTTGACTATGCAGATTAGTGAAGAAATTACAATCAAAGTGAGTCCTAACGTTGCTCAAGCCTATCAAAAAGCAACAGAACGGAAAAAGCAATCTTTGGCGGTGCTTGTTAGTTTATTTTTACGAGAGGATCTGAATGAGGAAGTTGATTTTCTTGGTAAATTGATGGATGAAATTAGTGATAGAGCAGTTTCCAGAGGCTTAACACCGGAAATTTTGGAGACAATTCTGAATGAATAATCTCCCTAAATATGTCTTAGATACCAATATTATTGTTAGTGCTTTATTATTTAAAAAGAGTCAACCCCGTCAAGCTTTAGACAAAGCTCGGCATGAGGGAAATATTTTGATGTCTGAGGCGATTTGGCAAGAAATAATAGACGTTTTGAGCAGACCAAAGTTTGAAAAGTATGTTACTCTAATTGAGAGAGAATTTTTTCTAGATTGGTTGGCGGAATCATTAAATTTTATCGAAATTAGGGATACTATTGTTGCTTGTCGAGATGCTAAGGATGATAAATTTTTAGAGTTAGCTGTTAATGGCAATGCAGAATTAATCGTGAGTGGAGATGAAGATTTGTTAATTTTGAATCCTTTTCAAGAAATTGCTATTGTGACAGTTAGACAATTTTTAGAGATGGAATAATCTGGGTTGATATTGGGTTTCGTTTATTCAACCAACCGAAAAGCGAACTGCTTGCAGCAGCGCTTCGCTATCGCCCTTTACACATTACTATCATCGCATTTTCAAGACTATCCCAACCAAGCCCACGGACAAGCGATAAGCAAAAATTAAGCCTTGTCTACAGCGATCGCTTCGGTAAATCTGATGTAAGGTGCGTCAGATATCAACAATCTGTTTATTTAGATGATTTATGCAGTCTGACGCACCCTACTATATTTATTTATGGTTGTCTGGAGGCGATCGCTACTTTATGCCTTACGCTAAGGCGGAAGCTTGGGGTTTGGCAAAAATCATCCTCCCGGCGGAAGTTTGTAAAGCGCTGGTGACTACTACCCGTAATTCACC
>LJOT01000197.1 GCA_001672075.1 Anabaena sp. CRKS33 | reverse complement strand
TTTGGTAAAAACCCAAAACCTCAACCCACCCAACAACCCAAACCCACAGAAATCACAGGTTTAATCAAAATCTCCGGATGTGAAAATCCTAAACGCTGTGGTGATATAATTTTTGTTCACGGTTTAGGTGGCCACGCAAGGTCAACCTGGCACCCTCAAGAATTAGCAAATGATGATAACTTCTGGTTAATGTGGTTAGCACAAGAAAGACCAGATGTAGGAATTTGGTCTTTTGGTTATAATGCTGCACCCTTTGAATGGAAAGGTGCAACAATGCCACTTTTTGACCGTGCTAGTAATTTATTAGAATATTTGGCAGTTAATGATATTGGCAAATATCCAATTATATTTATCACTCATAGTATGGGTGGTTTATTAGTCAAAGAAATGCTGCGAAATGCTCAAACTTTTAACAAAACAGCAGTTATTCAACAAACTAAAGGTATCGTATTTTTATCCACTCCTCACACAGGTTCTCATTTAGCTAATTTCGTAAAAAATATTGGTATTTTTACGCGCAATACTATTAGTGTTGATGAATTACAATCCCATCTTCCTCAATTGCGTCAACTCAATGAATGGTATCGGCAAAATGTTGATTTAATGGCAATTACCACAAAAGTTTATTATGAAACTAAAGCAATTTTAGGAATTTTAGTTGTAGATCCAGATAGTGCTAACCCAGGTATTAAAGATGTTCAACCTACCGCAACAGATGATGATCATATTTCTATTACCAAGCCAAAATCACCAGATAATTTAGTTTATAAAGGTGTGAGTCGGTTTATTAAAGAACAGTTATTAACTATTCCTGAAGAACCAGCAAATACTTCTTCTTCTTCTCTTTATATCCAACGTCCAGAAATTGAAAATAAATGTTATCAAAATATCCAGCAACCAGGAGCATTAATTCGCATTAAATCTCCCCATAAAATGGGTAAAACACAGTTAATTAGTCGCATTTTTGCTCATGCTAAAGCACAAGAATATCGCACCGTTTCTATTAATTTATGGAGTCCAGAAATATTAACTGACCTCGATACTTTTTTACGAAGTTTTTGTACAAATCTTAGTTTAGCATTAGGACTCGAAGAACAAATAGACGAATATTGGCATAAACGTTTAAGTAGTCAAACAAACTGCACTAATTACTTAAAAAACTATCTGTTGCAAGTTATTGATAGTCCTTTAGTATTAGGATTAGATAATATTGATGAAATTTTCCCTTATCCTGAAATTACTCAACAATTTTCTGCTTTATTAAGAGCTTGGCACGAAAACGCCAAAACAGAAGAAATTTGGCAAAAACTACGTTTATTAATTGCTCATTCTCAAGATGTTTATGTTTCTATAAATGTTAATCAATCTCCTTTTAATGTTGGTTTGTCCGTTGACATAGGAGAATTTAACAACACACAAATAAAAGAATTAGTTCAACGATATGGTTTAAATTGGTCAGATACAGAAATCAACGAATTAAAATCAATGATTAATGGCCACCCTTATTTATTAACAACCGCGCTGGAAAAAATTACCCAAGATCATTTAACTTTATCCCAATTTCTCGAAATTGCTCCCACTAATCAAAGTCCATACAGCGGTTTTTTAAAATCCTATCTTTTAGAATTAGAAAAAGATGTCCTGTTAAAAAGAGCAATGCAACAAGTAATTAACAGTAATATTCCTATTGCAATAGATTCTACACAAGCCTTTAAATTACGCAGTTTAGGTTTAATTGAATTTAAAGGAAATGAGGTACAATGTCTTTGTAATTTATATCGGCTTTATTTTTACAGTCGTCTTTAAACGACTTTTGCTATGAGACTCTGAATTGATTCAGAGCCAGTGATTGGGACTGGTGTAAGATATAATCACCACTCATTACTTTTCCCAAAATCGAAAATTGAAAGTTGTAGAAGCACGACGGAAACGCCGACTAGGTTTTCTTGTGCGTCTTTTAGCGGCTCTATCACTAGGCTGTTCCGTATCTTCCTCTAAGACATCTTCTGGTAACTGAGTTTGTAAAGCCTCCTGACTGCGCCACCAAGCAATTATCCAGCCACCACCAACACCAGCAATACCGCCGAACAAAATACTCATGGGTGCTGAATAACCTAAGAAAAGACAACCCACCATAAAAACTAACCAATATTTCAAACCAGCATCAATACCATCATTAGAGGCTACAGTGGTAGCCTGGGGGTTATTCTCATTTGCAAAAGTGATCCACCCCAAGGTGACACCACCCATGATACCTATAAATAGACACAGAGGTACTGAAGCACCGGCAATTCTGGAGACAATGAATAAAAATAACCCAAATAGTAATTGAGAAAGAAAATTAGGTGAAGATGAGAAAATATCGCCGAGAAAATTATTTTTTGGTGCCATAAAATTAGGAGTCAGGAGAAAGAATAATTATATCTCATGTATCTCGTTATCTCGTTATCTCATGTATCTCGTACCCATACGGGGTATGGGTACAAAGAAGGGGATAGGTGGGTTTTGCTTGTGTAGACGCGGTTAAAAACCGCCCTTTTAATCTAGAGAAAAATTAAATCAGTCCTGATAATTGCGCTTCTAATGGTAGAGTTGTATCTACAACCGTTATGTAAGACTGTTCTTGATCTGTAAATGGTTGAGATTGATTAATTTGGGATGTCAATAAATCAGCAGTAGCATCAGCAATATCACCAGTGCGATGCAGCAGTCGTTGTGTTAAAACTTCTACTGGTGCGGTGCAATTGATGATATATAGAGGTAATTGATGCTCTGTAGCTTGAGAAATAGCTTCTGCTCGCAAATCCTGACGATCATATTTAGCATCTAAAATCACAGACCAACCTTGATTAGCTAGTATAATTCCCAGTGCTAACAATCGGCTATAGGTTTTTTGTGTCATTTCTGGTGTATAAATTTCATCCCCACCTCTTGCTAACAAAGAAATTCCCGCCAAATGCTTACGCACAGCATCAGAACGGAGATGAACTGCATTGAGTTTCCGGGCTAAATACTTAGCTGTGGTACTTTTTCCAGCACCAGATAACCCGGACATCAAAATCAGTTTTCCCTGTTGCGGTTTAGTATATTCCCAAGCTTGATGATAATATGCAGATGCGGTTTTTGCTGCTTCTTCCTTCACAACATCGGGAACACTAGGATCATCTAACAAAAATGAATTTACCTTAGCCCGCACATAAGCCTGACGGCTTAAATATAAAGGTAACACCTGTAAACCTTCCCAGTCTCCAGTTTGCTCTACATAAGCATTTAAAAAGGCATTTCCTAAATCCGTACGTCCTCTGGCCTCAATATCCATGACGGTAAAAGCTACATCATACATAACATCAACGAAGCGAAAAGGCTCGTTAAATTCTATACAGTCAAACAACATGATTTTATCATGCCAGAGAGCAATATTTCGCAGATGTAAATCCCCGTGACCTTCGCAAATATAATGATTGTCAATTCGGCTTTTAAATAATTCTGGATTTTGGACAAAGAAATTATCTGTATATTGTTTTGTTTCCTCAAACTGCGCTTGTGTCTGAGGTCCACCAATATATTTTTCAGCTTGCTGATAATTTTCATCAATAGCCAACCGCACTTGTGAAACTTCCCCAAAACTGCGAATGTAGTCATTAGTGTGTGCTTGAGCATGGTATTGAGCCACAACCCGTCCTAATTCTTCTAATTGACTTTCCTGTAAGTTCCCAGCAGCGAAAAGTTCACTAAATAGGGATTCTTGGGGAAATTGACGCATCTTGATAGCATATTCTACAGCTTCTCCCGTTCCTCCGAGATGGTATTCTTCACCCGCGCAAGTTAAAGGTATCACTTCTAAATACAATTCACCAGCACCGCGTTGATTTAAGCGCAATTCCTCCTCACAAAAATGTTTTCTTTTTTCTAAGGTGGAAAAGTCTAAAAAACCGAAATTAGCTGGTTTTTTCAGTTTATAAGCATAATCTCCGGTTAAGAGGACATAAGAAATATGGGTTTGAATTAGTTGAATTGGTTCGGTTACACCATGGGGATAAAATCCAGGTTGTAACATTTGTTCAATTAAAGCGGGAAGATTTGTTTCTGTCATTGGTTCGTTGTCAGTGGTCAGTGGTCAGAGGGATTTTGATAGTCTTTTTCACAAAAAAAACCAGGTTTAACCCTGGTCTTCTTAGTTATTATTACCTAAATTCTAGTCTTTAGTGCCAGCGAAAAAACTTAAATGGTAAGGTGTACCTTTAGCTGGGTGAATCTGAACTTCACGAATTACAGTTGTACCTGTCCATTCTAATTCAGGAATGCTTAATTCCACTTCTGTTTGATTAGGAGCAGCTTGCTTGAGTAAACGTTCTACAACTTTAGCATCAAGAACTAAAGAAATTGATTCAGTCACGTTTTTACCGTACAAATTAGCGGGAATTAAGCCAGAACGGCGTAAAGCCTTGGGTTTGCTACCTTCTGGACGGGTTTTAGATTCGAGTGTGATAGCCATACTATTTTTAGTTGTTAGTTGCTAGATGTTAATTGCTAGTTGCTAGTTGTTAGATGTTAGTTGTTAGCAGTCAATTCTCAGTTATATCACCACTGACCACTAACTAAACCGGAGTACCATTTGGATGCAACAGAGCGCGTTTCGGACCGTGAATAGGGTCTTCTACAATGATAGTCTGATCACGACTTGCTCCCAAAGAAACGATCGCAATGGGGACATCCATCAATTCTGCTAAGAATCTTAGATAGTCTAGTGCTTGCGGTGGTAACTCTTCGAGGGTACGACAGTGACTTGTTGACATTTGCCATCCTGGCAAGGTTTTATAAATAGGACGACAATGGGCGAACATACGAGCGCTAGTGGGGAAGTGTTCGCAACGTTCACCATCAATTTCATAAGCTACACAAACATTAATTTCCTCTAATTCATCGAGAACATCAAGTTTAGTGATAGCAATACAATCCATGCCGTTAATGCGAACTGCATAGCGTCCGATGACAGCATCAAACCAACCACAACGACGTTTGCGCCCCGTAGTTGTGCCAAATTCCGCACCGCGATCGCCTAATAAGTTGCCAATTTCGCCATGTAGTTCCGTGGGGAATGGACCTTCTCCTACCCTTGTAGTGTAGGCTTTGGATACACCAATCACCCGGTCTATCATTGTCGGTCCTAACCCACTACCAACGCAAGCCCCCCCTGCCACTGGATTAGAGGATGTAACATAGGGATAAGTTCCGTGATCCAAGTCAAGTAAAGTCCCCTGTGCGCCCTCAAACAAAATATTTCGTCGTCTTAAAATCGCGTCATAGATTTGTAACGAAGTATCAACGACAAAAGGACGCAAACGTTCAGCATAACCTAAATACTCCTCAATTACCACTTGGGGATCAAGAGGTGGCAGATTATACAGCTTTTCTAAAATGGTATTTTTATAGTTGATCGTCCACTCTAATTGCTCACGCAGTCCATCGGCATCCATCAAGTCTAACATCCTGATGCCTGTCCGTTCCGATTTATCAGCGTAGGTCGGTCCAATACCTCTACCAGTTGTCCCGATTTTATGATTTCCCCGTACTTCCTCCGCAGCCTTATCAATCATCCGATGATAAGGCATGGTGACATGAGCCGTTTGTGAAATCAACAAGTTAGCCGTGGAAATATTTAATTGTTCTAGTTGATCCAGTTCTTTGATCAAAACCTGTGGATCTATGACTGTTCCACAGCCAATAACACATTCAGTTTTTGGATATAAAATACCAGAGGGGATTAAGTGCAGCTTAAAGGTCTGACCTTGGACTACGATTGTATGCCCAGCGTTAACTCCTCCTTGGTAACGTACCACCACATCTGCGGAGCGGCTGAGTAAGTCAGTTATTTTACCTTTTCCTTCATCGCCCCACTGGGCACCTATGACAATGACGTTAGCCAAGAGATTATATTAAAGGGTAAAGTTTCCACAAATTACCATTTTTAACAGATTTTTTATTTTTTGTCAAGGATTTGAATAACTTTTGCTTTGCGGGTAAAATAAAGGATTTATGTCTTTCACCAAAGGAGTTATACAAATTTATCGAATAGGTTGGGTTAAAATAATACAGGACATATTATAAATAAATTCACCAACCGAGGAAGAAAAGCTGATGCAAATCATCCGTCTACCGGTACTTTCAGACAATTATATATTTTTACTGCATGATCCACAACAGAATATCGCGGCTGTTGTTGATCCGGCCGAAGCGCAACCCGTATTAGACGAATTGACAAAATTAAAGGCTGATTTGGTGGCGATTTTTAATACTCACCATCACGGCGATCATGTGGGTGGAAATACACAATTGATGAAAAAATTTCCCCAAGTGACAGTTTATGGGGGTGCGGAAGATAGAGGCCGGATTCCGGGACAGCAGGTATTTTTGCAGGAAGGCGATCGCGTCCAATTTGGAAATCGTACTGCTAATGTGTTCTTTGTCCCTGGCCATACCCGCGCTCATATTGCTTACTATTTTCCCCCAGAAAGCCCAGGAGAGCCGGGAGAATTGTTTTGTGGTGATACATTGTTTGCAGGTGGTTGTGGTCGTTTATTTGAAGGTACACCCGGGCAAATGGTAGCATCTTTAAGTAAACTGCGGGCTTTACCTGATGATACTCGCCTTTGGTGCGCCCATGAATACACTTTAAGTAATTTGCGGTTTGCTGTGACTGTAGATCCAGAAAATGCGGATTTGCAAAAACGCTACCAAGATGTTAAAATTCTACGGGAGACTAATGAAGCCACCGTACCATCACTTTTGGGAATAGAAAAACTCACAAATCCTTTTTTACGTTGGGATCAACCATCTCTACAAGCAACAGCGAAAAGTAACGATGAAATTCAAACCTTTGCCCGGATTCGAGGCATGAAAGATAATTTTTAGTCTGTACTGCATTTAATTTGTATAATTATAGCGGGCAGGATGCCCGCACCACAAGATTTAGCCATATTAGGATTGTATATAGGGTTTGCTGATAGCGTAGCGTGGCGTTAGCCATATAAACCTAAAACCATTTATTAACAAAGGGTTTCGCGGATTTTTACCATAAAAAAGTGCCAGGTTTTGGCTAATGGTGTCTCAAAATGAATTGCATTTTTCTTTGTCAGATTTGGAAAATTGAGGATATCCAGACAGTTAAAACTGTCACCTGTCACCTGTTACCTATCACCTATCACCTGTTCCCTGTCACCTGTCACCTGT
>LJOT01000908.1 GCA_001672075.1 Anabaena sp. CRKS33 | reverse complement strand
GTTAAAAAGATGGTTGTACCGTACTCAATCCGCAGTTGCTGTACAAGTTGCCATACTTGGGTTCTTGCAACTGGATCTAATCCGACTGTTGGCTCATCTAGAAATAAGATTTGGGGTTGATGTAAAATGGCTTGGGCAATTTCCAGTTTCCGAATCATTCCCCCAGAAAAAGTTCTCACTAACTGATGTGCTACATCTTCCAAACCCATGAATTCCAGCACTTCAGAGATTTGCTGTTTTCTACGTCGAGGGGGAATATCATACAATTTAGAGAATATTAACAGATTTTCATAACCTGTTAAAGTCCCATCTGCTGATAAAGCCTGGGGTACATAACCTATTACTCTTCTGACTGCATCAGGTTGACGAGTCACATCATAACCGGCTAAGTATGCTTTTCCGCTACTGACTGGTAGCAAGGTAGTTAACATCTTAATTACTGTACTTTT
>LJOT01000907.1 GCA_001672075.1 Anabaena sp. CRKS33 | reverse complement strand
GTCAGGACAGGCCAAATCATGTGAAAAATTGCTGTAAATGCAAATTGCAACCGTGATAAAGCTAGGGTATTAGATAAAATTTCCATACTCTTTGAAGGATTTACGCAAGGCAGTTAAATATGTATTTATCATATACGATGATATTGGTTTATAGAGTATTACTTCCAAAATTTTTAACCTTTGAAAGGTTCGACAATAGGTCGTTTAAGGTTTGACAATAGGTCGTTTAATGATTTTTCTATTTCCGCGTAATTAAGTACAATTAATGTTATTAATTGTTGACTAGTCATCCGTACAAGGCGAATAATTCAATTGATGTCAATAGCTATGGCAATTTTTTACTATTTATGTGATAATGATTATAATTATCATATAAATGCAGTGCGGCTTCCTGCCGTCCTTATTGTTGCAGTTTTTACCGTGCCATGTAAAATACTGTAAGTTTTACC
>LJOT01000906.1 GCA_001672075.1 Anabaena sp. CRKS33 | reverse complement strand
GCTGTGCTGTATACTGCCCAATGATCACCACAGTCCATGCGGCTGACTACTTCACATTCTACGTATGCTAGGGCATCTGTAAGTATGGGTGCGCCATTTTCCGCAGGTTGGGTTTTCACTCCTTGAAAACGATCTGCACCGGGGGCAAATCTTTTTAAGAAATGTTTCATTAATGGTTGATAGTTACCTTCTTCGAGTATATTCAGAACGAAGCGATCGCCTACCTGCATCAGTGATTCTATCGCCCGATCTTTGGCCACAGCGATGGAAAAGCCCAAGGGTTTGAAACTGGCTTGACTAACCCAGGACGCTAACATGGCACTGGATACGTCGTCTTTTTTGGCTGTGATAATATATAAGCCGCCGCTAATTCTGCCCAAGGCTTTATCTAAATCAGCCGCAAGGGATTTCATGGCTTTGATACTTTTGTCTCTTGTCACCCACTGTCC
>LJOT01000905.1 GCA_001672075.1 Anabaena sp. CRKS33 | reverse complement strand
CTCTGCCTTTTTTACTTTTTGCCTTTGTGACAACTCTATTAAATAATATTGAATTGAATGCTGTAGAGCCGGAAACAAAGACTGAATCAACATAAACCATTTGACCAAAAACCCTGTTACCCTGTCTCTAACAGGGCTTACGCAACTGGCATAATAGATGATGAAATCCTAGTCAGGAATGTGGGTTCTATCTTTAGACCTGAATACAAACAAAGGATGATGACTTTTGATGATAACTTTTTGTGACATTTGCGTAAGTCCTAATCCATGACGGGAAATTTTTTTATCATCTTTTATTATCGGTGATTGACAATGCTAGAACATGATGTAATTATTGTTGGCGGTGGTTTAGCTGGATGTCGGGCTGCGGTGGAAATCGCCCGCATTGACCCTAATTTAAGGGTAGCGGTAGTTGCTAAGACTCACCCCATTCGCTCTCATTCTGTGGCT
>LJOT01000196.1 GCA_001672075.1 Anabaena sp. CRKS33 | reverse complement strand
ATCTTTATGTGCTATTGTTATATTAACAATCTTGTTGAGTGATTTCACCGATTGTTAATTTACCTAAAAATCTGCTTTGATATTGATAAAGTTTATTGATATGTAAAAAATGCTGGCTAGAGTTTGGAGTGCATCTATTGTCGGAATTGACGCGGTTAAGGTGGGTGTGGAAGTTGATGTTTCCGGGGGTTTACCGGGAATTGTGATTTTAGGTTTACCAGATTCAGCCATTCAAGAATCTAAAGAACGGGTAAAAGCCACCTTAAAAAATGCCGGTTTTGCCTTTCCCATACGGAAAATTGTCATTAATCTAACTCCCGCAGATTTACGAAAGGAAGGGCCTGCTTTTGATTTACCAATTAGTATAGGAATTTTAGCAGCTTCTGAACAGGTTAAAGCAGATTTGTTAGGAGATTTTTTATTCTTGGGAGAAGTTTCCTTAGATGGTAGTTTGCGTCCTGTTGCTGGTGTTTTACCCATTGCTGCCACTGCAAAAAAAATGGGAATTTCCGGTATTATTGTTCCCGTTGATAATGCTCAAGAAGCGGCTGTTGTTGAGGGTTTATCAGTTTATGGTTGTCAACATATTGCTGATGTAGTAGACTTATTAAATCATCCCAAAAATTACAAACCTGTACAATTTAAGCAAATCCTAGAAATCTCCTCAGAAACATCTTTAAATTTAGCAGACTTGCAAGATGTCAAAGGACAAGCTCATGCTAGAAGAGCCTTAGAAATTGCCGCAGCCGGAGGACATAATTTGATTTTTGTTGGACCACCTGGAAGTGGAAAAACAATGTTAGCGAGGCGCTTATCGGGGATTTTACCACCTTTAAGTTTTTCCGAATCCTTAGAAGTTACACGCATTCATTCTGTAGCTGGATTATTAAAAAATCGTGGTTCTTTAGTAAAAGATCGTCCTTTTAGAAGTCCCCACCATTCTGCCTCTGGTCCTTCTTTAGTTGGTGGTGGTACTTTTCCCCGTCCTGGTGAAATTTCATTATCCCATAGAGGTGTACTTTTTCTAGATGAATTAACTGAATTTAAAAGAGATGTTTTAGAGTTTTTACGTCAACCTTTAGAAGATGGTTATGTGACAATTTCTAGAACTAAGCAATCTGTCACTTTTCCCGCTCAATTTACATTAGTAGCTAGTACAAATCCCTGTCCTTGTGGTTATTATGGTGATACAATTCAAGCCTGCACTTGTTCACCTCGACAACGAGAACAATACTGGGCAAAATTGTCTGGACCATTAATGGATAGAATTGATTTACAGGTCGCAGTCAATCGTTTGAAACCAGAGGAAATAACCCAACAACCAACAGGAGAAACATCAAAATCTGTAGCCCAAAGAGTCGAAAAAGCCAGAGAACTTTCTCTAATTCGCTTTCAAGAAGAAGGAAATTTACAATGTAATGCCCAAATGCAAAGTCGTCATCTGCAAAAATGGTGTAAATTAGATGATCCTAGTCGTAATTTATTAGAAGCTGCAATTAGGAAATTAGGGTTATCCGCAAGAGCAAGCGATCGCATTTTAAAAGTAGCACGCACTATAGCAGATTTAGCAGGAGATGAAAATCTTAAACCCCACCATGTAGCAGAAGCAATTCAATATCGGACAATTGATAGAATGCAGTAAAAAACCTCCGAAAATATGGATAATAAAATGCTATATCATATCGGTTTTAGCAAAAAAGATTTAGGTGAATTTCCTCCCGAAATTGCTTTATTATCAGGTGATCCCCAGCGAGCTAATTTCATTGCCCAAACCTATCTACAGGATGTACGTATATTATCAGAAAATCGTGGACTTCATAGCTATTTAGGCTATTTACCCAATGGAAAAAAGATTTTATCTGCTACTAGTGGAATGGGTGCGCCTTCCTTGAGTATTGTAGTTAATGAATTAGTGCAAGTAGGTATTCGACAAATAATTCGTATTGGCACTTGTGGTTCAATTCAACCTCATATATCCGTTGGGAGTATTGTTATTAGTAAGGGGGCTTTGTGTCGTCAAGGAGCAGCTAATGATATCGCACCTGTAGAGTATCCAGCCATAGCAGATCCTTTCCTGACCGTGGCTTTAGTCAAAGCAGCACAAAAATTAAAAATTGAGCATTATTTGGGAATTACCGCCTCAGTTGATACCTTTTATGAAGGACAAGAACGGACTAATTCAGCTAATCCCTATTTAATACGTTCTCTTGAGAGAATTACTGAAGAATATCGCCGATTAAATATTTTCAATTATGAAATGGAATCGGGAATGTTATTTAAAATGGCTGGTGTATATAATTTTGTGGCGGCGGCTGTTTGTGCTGTCATTGCTCAACGTACCATGTCAGAAAATATTATCTTATCAACAAAGGATTTAGCTATCAACAATGCAATTTTAACCGCCATTCACGCAGCTACAAATTTCCAGTCAGATCAAATACTTACTTAACTTTATTCCCATAACCAAGAACAAAGAACAACCATGAGCGCAGAAATTATTTGTGTTGGTACAGAAATGCTACTAGGAGATATTCTGAATAGCAACGCCCAATATCTTGCTCAAGAATTAGCAAAACTAGGCATTCCCCACTACTATCAAACAGTAGTAGGTGATAATCCAGATAGACTCAAGCAAGTTATCGAAATTGCTGCTTCTAGAGTGCAAATTCTCATTTTCACAGGTGGTTTAGGACCTACACCCGATGATCTCACCTGTGAAACTATCGCTGATTTTTTTGGCTCTCCTTTATTAGAACGAGCCGATATTGTCGAAGATATAGCAGAGAAATTTGCCCAACGGGGACGAGTCATGTCTCCCAATAATCGCAAACAGGCCTTAATTCCCCAAGGTGCGGAAATTCTTCCTAACCCCACAGGTACAGCACCTGGTATGATTTGGCAACCTCGCACTGGATTAACTATTTTTACATTCCCTGGTGTTCCCAGCGAAATGTATCGAATGTGGTCAGAAACAGCCGTACCTTTTCTTAAAAGTCAAGGTTGGGGAAAAGAAATTATTTATAGCCGCAGTTTAAGGTTTTGGGGCATTGGAGAATCAGCTTTAGCTGAAAAAGTATCTGCCTACTTTGACCTAACTAATCCCACAGTAGCACCCTATGCAGGCAAAGGAGAGGTCAGATTGAGAATTTCCGCTAAAGCCACGGACGCAACAGCAGCCCAGGCTTTAATTGTACCAGTGGAAAAACAACTGATAGAAATTGCTGGCTTAGATTATTACGGTGCTGATAATGACACATTGGCTTCCGTGGTTGGTAATTTGTTACGGTCTTCGGGGGAAACCCTATCAGTAGCAGAATCTTGCACTGGTGGAGGATTAGGACAAATGTTAACAGAAATTCCTGGTAGTTCTGATTATTTTTGGGGTGGTGTAATTGCTTATGATAATTCAGTAAAAGTCGGATTATTAGGAGTCAACCCAGAAGATTTAGAGAAATTTGGCGCTGTGAGTGGGACTGTGGCCGAACAAATGGCTATTGGTATTAAAAATCGTCTTTCAACTACTTGGGGGTTAAGTATTACGGGAATTGCTGGACCGACTGGAGGAACAGAAGACAAACCAGTGGGTTTAGTATACATCGGGTTAGCAGGTCCTGGAGATCAAGTCATCAGTTTTGAACATCGTTTGGGAGCGATTCGCGGACGTTCTTTAATTCGTTATGTTAGTGCCAATGCGTCTTTAGACAATTTACGACGGCGGTTATTGACAAGATAGGTTTTGTCTAGGTTCACTCACCCCTTCAGCATTTAAACTGGGTCAAAATAGAAAATTAAATCTCAAGGGGTGTTGACTACTTAAAACAAGTTTTTTAGCGATTATTGGATTTTATTTATGATTCCCATTGTTTCCACTATTCCTCTTTTTCAACTCGCTTCTGGTGAGTTTCTTTCTCTCCAGATATATAAGTTTTTTGGTGCTAAATCAGGTAAAAAGGTATATATACAATCTAATTTACATGGTGCGGAAATTGTTGGTAATGCTGTCATTTCCCAACTCATTGATTTCTTAATCACACTAGACAATACTCAGTTAATAGGAGAAATTTGGCTTGTTCCTGTTTGTAATCCTTTGGCTGTTAACCAGCGAAATCATCACTTTTCCACCGGTAGATTCAATATTTATGATAGTAAAAATTGGAATAGAATTTTTTGGGATTATGAAAAAGAACATGATCATATAGAAGAGTTTGCCCGTTCTCAAATTGACTTAGATATAGATAATATTAAGTCTAATTTTTTGAAAAGAATTAAATCTAGTTTCGATGGTCTTTTAGAAAAAATAAATTCCCCTAGTAGTGTACAACTAACTGATAAATATCGCTATAAGTTACAATCTCTTTATTTAGATGCAGACTACGTAATTGATTTACATAGTCACACTGGAGAAGGAATAGAATATCTTTATTGTTTCCGAAATCGAGAAGATAGTGCTAATTTATTTCTCCTCAATTATGGTATTCTATTTGATGAATATGATGGTGATGCTTTTGATGAATCATTTATCAAACCTTGGTTGGCTTTAGAGGATGCTTTGTTAAAATTAACCAGTGAAGAAATCAGATTTGATATAGAAGCATGGACCCTAGAATTAGGAACTGGAATGCAAATGAATCCAGATTCAGTATCTAAAGGAGTGCGCGGAATTAAAAGTTATTTAACTCAAAAAGGCATTTTAGAAATACAGGATTTAACCCAACCAGAAACTAGATCCCATCAAATCAGTTTTCGTTCACTCAGTCAAATTAAAAAATACTGGAGTCCTGTAGGAGGAATGATTTTGTCTAAAGCTAAATTAGGTACTTTAGTTAATCAGGGAGATTTATTATATCAGGTTCTCACTTTCAATAAAATCGGTGAATTACCCACAACTATTCATATTTATGCTGAGAAAACAGGGTTGGTTTATGATATATCAATAAATAACTCTGTTAATGAAGGAGAATTTGTACTAGGGACTATGTAGTTGATAATTAGAAGTATTTAATTCTTATGTTAATCATTAAAGACAAAATTACTATTCGTCCCATGAAAGATGATATTCATGATTATGAATTAATGGAAAAATGGCGGAATGATGAAAAAGTATTACAATTTTATGGTGGTAGAGATGATCCTTATAATTGGGAAAAAGTTATCGAAACCTATCAACCTAGAATTATGGGGAAAGAAACAATGATTCCCTGTATTTTCTCATATCAAAATTTGGAAATTGGCTATTTACAATATTATGATTTGCATAAATTACCAGAAAATATTAAACAAATGTATTTTCTAGAAAACACTAATAATGTTTATGGTATTGACTTATTTATTGGTGAAACTCAATATTGGAATCAGGGAATTGGTACAAAAGTCCTTTTATCTGCTATAAATTATCTTTTTAATCACCTAAAAGCTGCTAAAATTGTTATTGATCCTAATGTGAAAAATTTCCGCGCTATTCGCTGTTATGAAAAATGTGGTTTTGTCAAAGTCAAGCTTTTATCAGGTCATGATCTACATGAAGGTAAATATCAGGATTGTTGGCTAATGGCAAGAGAACGCAATAAATCGTTACACTAAAATAAATATCTGACTGGAATTTAGTTGCTAAAAAATTATGACTCAACCAACTACAAAAATTTGTATACTCGGTGGTGGCTTTGGTGGCCTCTACACTGCGCTACGCTTAAGCCAATTACCCTGGGAATCTACACCAAAACCTGAAATTATTTTAGTAGATCAAAGCGATCGCTTTGTCTTTTCTCCCCTACTTTACGAACTCCTGACTAGAGAACTCCAAACCTGGGAAATAGCCCCACCTTACTCTGAATTACTCCAAGGGACGGGTATTCAATTTTATCAGTCTACTGTTTCCGCTATAGATATCCACCAGCAAACAGTCCAATTAGCAAATAAATCAGAACTCAATTATGACCGCTTAGTATTAGCATTAGGTGGGGAAACTCCTCTAGATTTAGTTCCCGGTGCTACTGCTAATGCCTACCCATTCCGTACTATTACTGACGCTTACCGATTGGAAGAACGGCTGCGAATTTTAGAAGCAAAAAACCCAGAAAAAATCCGTGTCGCTATAGTTGGTGGAGGTTACAGTGGGGTAGAATTAGCTTGTAAATTAGCAGATAGAATTGGCGAAAAAGGACGTTTTCGCCTCATTGAAGTCGCTGATCAAATTTTACGAACTTCTCCAGAATTTAACCGCGAAGCCGCTAAAAAAGCCTTAGATAGCAAAGGCGTATTTATTGACTTAGAAACCAAAGTAGTCGCCATTGAGAAAGATAGTATCTCTTTGGAGTATAAAAGTCAAGTAGACACCATTCCCGTAGATTTGGTAATTTGGACCGTAGGAACAAAGGTTTCCCCAGTGGTGAAAAGTTTACCCCTCAAGCAAAATCAGCGCGGACAAATTACCACCACACCCCAATTACAAGTTCTGGAACATCCTGAAATATTCGCTTTAGGAGATTTAGCAGACTGTCTCGACGCAGAAGGAAAGCAAGTCCCCGCAACAGCCCAAGTCGCATTTCAACAAGCCGATTATACCGCCTGGAACATCTGGGCTGCTATTACCAATCGTCCTCTCCTTCCCTTCCGTTATCAACCCTTAGGGGAAATGATGGCTTTAGGAATAGATAACGCCACCCTCACAGGTTTAGGTGTGCAATTAGACGGTTCTTTTGCGTATTTAGCCCGTCGTCTCGCTTATCTGTATCGTTTACCTACATTAAATCATCAGTTGAAAGTCGGTTTTAATTGGTTATTTAGTCCTATAATACAAGCCATTTATCGCTAACAAATTCATATCCCCAACATCTCAAAGCAGTTGGAGATATGAAACAAATCCAGATATGATTGCTGTGTATTTAGCCACGACTGAGAATTTAAGTAGGTGAACGAAAAAAACCGACATAGGTAACGAAAAGTAAAGTCGCCCAAAACCTATTCGCTGTCACCTGTCACCTGTAACCTGTAACCTATTCCCTGTCACCTGTCACCTGTCACCTATTCCCTGTCACCTGTCACCTGTCACCTATTCCCTGTCACCTGTCACCTGTAACCTGTAACCTATTCCCTGTCACCTGTCACCTGTCACCTGTCACCTGTCACCTGTAACCTGTCACCTATTCCCTGTCACCTGTAACCTGTAACCTGTCACCTATTCCCTGTTCCCTTGTCATAACGACAATTTTTAACGCCAATCTACTTAGATATTAATTGTTATGAAAAAACCCAAAGTTATTTTTCTAGATGCTGTAGG
>LJOT01000195.1 GCA_001672075.1 Anabaena sp. CRKS33 | reverse complement strand
GAAATTGTGATGGTTTTGTCTAAGGTTTGGATAGTCATAGTAATTTTATGGTTATGACTTTAATCTTGATTATAACTCATGGTCGGGTGATAATTCTCAGGTGAGGTGAATCTTTCCAGGTGTATCTGTCATGCGGCGAACTGCTTGCAGCAGCGCTTCGCTATCGCTCTAGTAATCCCTTGTAATGGTTGGGTGAGATAACGTAAACAGATACAGGGTAAGGTTTTCTTACATCAACCAAACCTACTTGCTTTATGTAATATTTTTACGTTGTGGTAGAGATTTATCAGGAATAGCTAGACGCTGGTAAAGTTCCTCTTGCTTTGGATATAGAAAAGAATCAGCAAAAGTTCTGTTGGTTTCAGAAAACAAATCTTCAAGAACGTTATTGAATGTTTTCTGTGTTAAATCCTCTAAGACTTGAGACAGCTTAAATCCAGCAGCAATATGAGGTTGTAAGGCTTCTAACTCATCAATTGATAGTATTTGCCAATTAAGCCCAGTGATGCCTTCAAGCGATTACAAAACCTGTAGTAATAAAGTCAATAACAGAAACTCCAGTAACAGCTTGGAATTTAGTCTCAAAATCAAACTCTGGTATGTCTGGTAAGCCTTGTAACTGTTTTGGAATTTCATGAAATAGTAAGGCAGGTCGTGAAAATTCACTAAAAAGACCTGGTTCAAAAGGGAATTGACTACTGACAAGCCTTAGCATCATGAAAACTGGATTTGATTCTATAAATTCATCTTGCAATTGCTTGTCGAATATTATAGGATCAGCAAGATAATATTGATTTGAAATATCAACTAGATATCTGATATCATAATTCTTTATTAGCTGAGACGTTTTGCTTGGAGGGCAAAATCTAGCTCCAAATAAAGCAACGCCAGCAACCATAAACGGTCTAATATCTTCGGAAGCATTTTTTAATAAGTATAGAGAATGTAATAAATCACCGAGGTTTATTTTCTTCAAGACTGATGCTATTTGAGACTCCAATTTTTCTAAATCATTTAAAGAAGAAATTTTCATGGTTTTAAAATTCTTACACTTGGTATAGTTTAGGTAAATTTTACTTTTATTTACTTTATGGAAAATCGTAAGTTTTAATGTCTCAAAACAAAACCGCAAATATACGTAAGTGAACACAAAATTATCCGCGTTCATCTGCGTACATCTGCGGTTAAAAATCCTTAATGCACCAACTCAATAGCCCGCTTAGTCAACGCCTCCGCAGTCAAACCATTAAAAGCCATCAACTCACCCGCACTAGCCGTAGTTTCCCCACACTTCCAGGCAAAAGAATCACGCTGAGAATTACTGCGTAACATGATCGGTTCTAACATCGCCGCAGCGCCACCTGTCAATTAACCTATGACTTCAAAAGCGGTTATTTAGTTTAATAAAATTCTTACCCTGGGGTCGGGAACTCTAAATTGTGATCAAGCCCAATTCACGTTTTGAAGAAGGAGCAGGTATGTCAGATTTGGTTAAATACAAATGATATTCCTACACAATATCAATAAGTTATAACGAATAATATTGAAGAATTATGGCTAAATCTCAGCAGAAGAACACCACAATTATTAGAACAAATAACAATTGATTTGTTGGGGTTAAACCGAACAGAATAACTAAAACAAACGCGAGAAAATCTTAAATTACAGAAAGAAGAAGCTGAAAAACAAAAAAATAACCTAAGTCCTAGAGAATTACGAGCAGAATTTATAAGAAAGATAAACCAAAGAAAGCTAATGAATTTCTTAGTTGTTCATTTATAATCTAGGATTATTTTAATTACAATATTTTCAAATTCTTTATTAATTTCTCGAAGTTTTTCTTCTAAAATCTTATCAGGTAGCTTTCTAAACTGATGAACAATCAAACATCTAACATCATATAAAGCACCACCTAAGTCCTGTTTTTTGCTAATATCATCTTTTTCATTGCTATCATCATCATTAAATAATTTAATTAATTCATTACAGGATATAAGTAAGTTTGGATTATTAATTTTTACATCGTCATTTATTAATATGGATACTCTTTTCTTTTCTGTAGAAATATTGTCTATTTTCTCCTTAAGTTTACGTATATTTTTATCTGGGTTATTATTGAAGTTCTTGATTTCTTCTAAGATTTTTCTCTCAAAAACTATCTGTATAATAAGTTCAATGACTTGGTAAAGAAGATAAAATCTGACTAAATGATGTTCCTCATTTTTCAACAAATCTTTGAACAGTCTATAAACATAATCTTCTTTTTGTAAACATGAGGAATTTTTCTGAAGTATGAGATTTTTACCAGTAGGATTTTCACTATCGGATCTAGTATCAATTTCTTTTAAATTCTCAATTGGTTGACAGAAGTAATAACCGTATGAATATAAGGAAGTTATGTAATTATCAACCTGAAAATTATCAATTTTTTGAAGTGGTGAGTTGCATAAAACAAGTATTATAATGTCCTCTCCGTAAAAGTCAGTTAATTTATAATTATTTGTTATCTTACTAAAGAGAGGATTGAAAGTTGTGTATTCTTCTTGGTTTTTCAATAATTTTAGAAATGCTACATAAGCATATTTCAAAAAATGTTTATTATCAGCATATTGATGTTCATTGGATAAAAGAGCTTGAATAGGAAATATCCAACCAAGTCTTACTCTATTTGGTTCTTTGTAAAATTCTTTGTCAAAAACTTGAAAAATATCATTTTCTTTATCTAAAACCCATGATTTCAATATAAATAATGAATAATCTTCAGGTTTATACTCAGAATCTAAAGTTAAAACATAATCAATAAATATTTTGATATTATTTTGTACATCAGAAAGTTCAAAGTAAAGTTGCTCATCATTTCTATTTGGTATAACTTCTGTCAAAGAATAATGAATGTCTGAAATTTCATCTTTTATTTTAAGTGGCATATACAAAAATTAATCATGTAATTTATAATATGTTTTGTAACTTGATTCTATTGACTCATCTACTTTCAAAAATGATTCACTTGACGAGTTAAATAGTTCTTTAAACAAGCAGTAAAAATACATTCTTTGAGAATTACCAATTTTTTTAGCAGTTTTGCTAATATTATCTAATTTTATAATTAATTGATCAAGAAAATTTTGATCGTTATTGATAACTTGAATGGAGTCAATATGGTTATTGATATCGTCAAATGAATTAATGACTTTTCTATCTTTTAAAAATCCTATAGCAGCACCAAAACCTGTCATTACTTGTGACTTATTAAATATTTTATCTACGGTAGATCCGAAAGGCTTACCTGATATAATTTCTTGATCATCAAATTTCCAGTTACCTGCTAATTGTTGGATTTTTTTTACTAGATTATTATATGTGATTACGTAATTTTGAAATAGATCCTTATCTGGATTTTCCAGTGCAAGTTTTTCTAAACTTTTGATACTTTCAAGTAAGTCTCTTCTATCTAAACTCGACTCATCTCTAACAATATAGGAAGTAAAACCATCTATTACATCATTAAATCTATATTCGCCAATTTGATGAGGAGTTTCTTCGTCAACTTCTTTTAGTAGGCTTATCCCTTCAGGAATATTTTCATTGAGATAATTTGAATAAAGTATTTCTATTTGATGTCTAACAGACATGGGTGATTGACCTGTATTAAGTGTCAACATTCTATACAGAATACCTATTTTATTAAGACCTAAATAAATCTCAAATCTTAACCTATTATCATAAAAATTTCTTTTATTTTCATGATTTTCAGCATCTAATTCATTGGCTGCATCAAGTAATGTGTATGTTCTTTGTAAACCATCAAGAATGATTAATTTCTCTCTTTGACTATTGATATAATCAAGATATTGATTTTCGTCTACATTATTGATCTCTATATTTTCATTACTGAGAGCTAATACTAAAGGTGGTATAGTACATCCTAGTTTCAAATCTTGCTTTAGTAAGCTATAAATTGATGAAGATGATTTTAATCTTTTCCTTTGAAAAGGATTATTTTCAAGAATAATTTTAGCTATTTCTAAGTATTCAGAAATAGAAATTTCTGTCAAAATATTGTATGCTTTTATCCTGTGGTCGAAGACTTTAGAAAGTATTTGCATAATATAGTATAGTAGTTTATATGAAGCTATACTAGGATTATAGCATAATTTTCTTTCTATTATTGTTTAACAAAAAATGATCTACAGACAATATTTTTTTTACTAAAATCAGCAAATGTACGCAACCCAACGCCAAAACATCCGCGTTAATCTGCGTACATCTGCGTTCTAATTAATGCACCAACTCAATCGCCCGCTTAGTCAACGCCTCCGCAGTCAACCCATTAAAAGCCATCAACTCACCCGCACTGGCCGTAGTTTCCCCACGCTTCCAGGCGAAAGAATCACGCTGAGAATTACTGCGTAACATCAGACAATTAATTGTTATTTAAACTCAGATATCGCCGCAAAATATTTTGAGATTGTTCTAATAATTCTGCTTCTAATTCTCCTAATTGTTGCGTTAAACGAACTTTATCAAATGTCATTGGTTCAACACATATCAAAAGACTATCTACAGAAAGTCCGTTTTGTGCTGATGCTGGTACTTCCACTACTGCTGGTGAAATACGGGGGTTATTAGGTTTTGCGGAGGTAAAAGGTAAAACTGTAACTTTACTGCGTTGGTTGTTAAACAAAGTCCCAGAAATTATCACTGCTGGCCGAGTTTTTTGAATTTCTGTACCTACGGATGGGTCAAATGTTACTATCCAGATGCTTCCCATTCGGTAATCGCTATGTTTTGCCATTCACTTTCCCAACCTAATTCTAATTCATCAATTACAGCGCAAGCAGCCGCTAGTGCTTCATCTTGTCTTTGTTTTTGCCATTGTTTCAAAAGACTTTCAATCAACGCACTACGGTTATCAACTTTCTGGTCAATGTAATTTAGTAGTTCATCTGGCAATGAAATTGAGATTTTAGCCATATCTTACCCAGGGTCATACTATTAGTAGTATAGCTGATTTTGATATTTTTAGTGTTTATGAGTTTTTTTGATTAGTTTTCTCACGAACTGCTTGACGAATATCTTCCCAGTCTTGTGCTGTCATTTGTGTTGCATTTCCTGAGTTTAATCCTTCTAAAAGCAGGGTTTGTAGTTTTTCGTTTGCTCTCTGTTTTTGGTCTTGTCGCACTAACTCCCGAAAATATTCACGCTTCGCTGCTGTAACCTCTTTGCGCTACTTTTCTATATAATCGCGCATGGTGTCAGGTAAGGAAATATTCATACTTTTCATAATGTGACTTCTTGAATATACTTTTTTATATGATGGCGGTTTTTGTCATTTTCTGCCATTGGTAGAAAAAACTATTGGTGATAGTTGGGTGGTTTGGGTGATGTTGGATTTTCTTGTGTTAACCTAACCTACTTACTTTAGTTGTAATAAGAATAATTAACTTATCTATATAAAACTGAAAATAATTGCTATAATAAAAACATCAATTTGATTTATTAACTGTGATGACTATCAAAGAATTACTGTTACAAGAAATTGACAACACACCCAACGAACTTTTAGAAGATGTGTTTGGTTTTTTGCAATCACTCAAAACAGCACCACAAAAACCCCCAGTTTCCTATCAAGAATTGTTAGCAAGAATAGATTACTTAGAAACAATAGTAGGTATTCGTAAAGGATTAGATGAATTTGAGCGCGGTGAAGGGATTCCTGCGGATCAAGTTTTGGCAACTCTACAACAAAAATATAACATTCCTCCTCGATCATGAATTATCAAGTTATTATTCAACCTACTGCATTTCAGGAAATTGAAAACTCCTATCGTTGGATGTGTGATAATTTGAGTGCTGAAGTAGCGAACAATTGGTATTATCAACTTGAAGATGCTATTGCGTCACTAAAAAAATTTCCTAACCGATGTAGTATAGCTCCAGAATCAACAAAACTTGGTCGTGAAATTCGCCAACTATGGGTGGGAAAACAAAGAAAATATCGAGTTTTATTTGTTCTTGAAGAAGATGTTATAGCTATTATTCATGTTCGTCACAGTCGTCAATCTTATCTAGATGAAGAGTCTGAATAAGATTGAGTTTGTGAAGATTGTTTTTTTTGGCAATGGTAAGAGGTGTATTGACGAATATCTTCCCAATCTTGTGCTGTCATTTCTGTTGCATTTCCTGAGCTTAATACTTCTAAAAGCAGGATTTGTAATTGTTCCCAACCTACACCATAATTTTTATTTTCATGAAACTAATTCATCAATTTTTGCTATTTCATGATTTTTCTGATTTTGACAAAATTCTTCAAACAAGGTAAAAAATCTATCTACTGCGCTTTTTTCATCGGCTGAATGAAATAGAATAATACTTGACCATAATTGACCTGTTTCTACATTAAATTTGTGTCTTATCCATTGCAAAAAAGTTTGAAATTCTGTTTCTTCTGCTGTTAAGGGAATACCAATTTCTCGACGGGCAAAATAGTATCCATCTAAAAATGCTTGGAGGCTAAAAATAGAATTTTTACCTAAATACATTGCAGGTCTTTTTTTGATCTTTTGCAGTAAGTTGTAGAGATTATCCATGTTTAACTCTCTAAATTTCTAGGTTAAAAGTAAGTCTCTCTGATTTGAAACTCTAATCCTGCATCTAATATAGGTGAATAGAGATTCTGTATCCAGTTTAATCGGGTAATGCCTTGATGGTGAATATTGTCAAAAACAAGTTCTACGTTATTTATCTCTATTATAACACCTTCATGATGACCTGTGGTGGCAATCAATTCTCCAATACTATCATCATAAATTCTGCCATAAATTGGATCTTGAGAATTTGTATTTATTTTAATATGTTTACCCTGAATATTTTGTCTGATTAAAAATTCTTTGATTGCTCTAGCACAGGGTATACAATCAAATATTCCGTAACTACTGGCAATTGCTATAATTTGTTGATAAATTATGTCCTCTTGATTCAATTTTGCTCCCGGTGCTAAATTTTAATAATTCTAGTATCAATTTTATTCTATTCTTGCACTGCTTGACGAATATCTTCCCAATCTTGTGCAGTCATTTCTGTTGCATTTCCTGAGTTTAATCCTTCTAAGAGCATTGTTTGTAGTCGTTCATTTGCTCTGTGTTTTTGGTCTTGTCGCACTAATTCCCGAAAATATTCACTAACGCTGCTGTAACCACCTTGCGCTACCTGTTCTTCTATATAATCGCGCATGGTGTCAGGTAAGGAAATATTCATACTTTTCATAATGTGATTTCGCTGAAT
>LJOT01000488.1 GCA_001672075.1 Anabaena sp. CRKS33 | reverse complement strand
TGTTTCCATTGTCAATTCCATCATGGATAAGTGCCGTATTGTCAACTTAGACAAGGATATTCATATTCCTGAAACCGATTCTAAGGATATGTCCTCGGAAGAACGGGATAATATCGTTGGTAACGTTTATCGTCGGTTAATGGAGATTGAATCGCGCTTATTACCTTGTGGACTGCACGTGATTGGTAAACCACCAACAGCCGAAGAAGCGATCGCAACTTTGGTCAATATAGCTAGTTTAGATCGGCAAGAGGAAGAAATTCAAGGTTTACCGGGAATTATTGCCAGAAGTCTGGGACGCACCATTGAAGATATCTACAGAAACAACGATGCCGGAATTTTGGCAGATGTACAACTACTACAAGATATCACCCTCGCTACCCGTGCGGCTGTTACAGCTTTAGTTCAAGAACAAATTGACGCAGAAGGTAGAGTTATTGGGGTTTCCAAGTTGAATTTCTTTAACATGGGTAGAAAAGAACCTTGGGTAGAATCTTTGCACAAATCAGGTTACACCAAAGTTGATACTTCTGCGTTAAAACCCCTGTTTGAATATTTGGAATTTTGTCTCAAACAAGTTTGTGCGGATAATGAACTGGGTGGTTTATTGCAAGGTTTAGCTGGTGAATATATTTTACCCGGTCCTGGTGGTGATCCTATCCGTAATCCTGACGTATTACCCACTGGTAAAAATATTCATGCTTTAGACCCCCAATCTATCCCCACATCTGCCGCAGTCCAATCGGCGAAAATCGTCGTAGATAGGCTGCTAGAACGGAATAAGTCAGAAAATGATGGAAATTGGCCGGAAACCATCGCCTGTGTCCTTTGGGGTACAGATAACATCAAAACCTACGGTGAATCCCTTGCCCAAATTATGTGGATGGTGGGAGTGCGTCCAGTTCCCGATGCTTTGGGACGGGTGAATAAGTTGGAATTGATACCTTTAGAAGAGTTGGGACGACCCAGAATTGATGTAGTGATCAACTGTTCTGGTGTATTCCGTGACTTGTTCATTAACCAAATGAATTTGCTTGACCAAGGTGTGAAAATGGCTGCTGAAGCTGATGAACCTTTGGAAATGAACTTTGTCCGCAAGCACGCTTTGAAACAAGCGGAGGACATGGGGATAAATCTGCGTCAAGCTGCAACTCGCGTTTTCTCTAATGCTTCTGGTTCTTATTCTTCTAATATTAACTTAGCGGTGGAGAATAGCACTTGGGATAGTGAAGCTGAGTTACAGGAAATGTATTTGAAACGCAAATCTTTCTCTTTCAATTCTGATAATCCTGGGGTTATGGATGAGTCGCGGCAGATTTTTGAAACTACTTTGAAAACTGCTGATGCAACTTTCCAGAATCTCGATTCTTCGGAAATCAGTTTAACAGATGTTTCCCATTATTTTGACTCAGATCCTACTAAGTTAGTAGCAAGTCTGCGTGCAGATGGCAAGAAACCATCTTCTTACATTGCAGATACAACTACCGCGAATGCACAGGTGAGAACTTTATCGGAAACTGTGCGTTTAGATGCGCGGACGAAGTTGTTAAATCCCAAATGGTATGAGGGAATGTTATCTCACGGTTATGAAGGTGTGCGGGAACTTTCTAAACGGTTGGTAAATACGACTGGTTGGAGTGCGACTGCTGGTGCTGTGGATAATTGGATTTATGAGGACACGAATGAGACTTTCATCAAAGATGAGGAAATGCAAAAGCGTTTGATGAATCTCAATCCTCATTCTTTCCGCAAGATTGTTTCTACTTTGTTGGAAATGAATGGACGCGGTTATTGGGAGAC
>LJOT01000904.1 GCA_001672075.1 Anabaena sp. CRKS33 | reverse complement strand
GTGAGTTTATCTATCAAGTTATAAGCTGTTTAAGTAAGTGAACAGAAAAAAACCGACATAAGTAACAGTAACGAAAAGTAAAGTTGCCCAAAACCTCTTCCCTGTTCCTTCTTCCCTGTAACCTGTAACCTGTTCCCTGTTCCTTCTTCCCTGTTCCTTCTTCCCTGTTCCTTCTTCCCTGTTCCCTGTTCCCTGTTCCCTGTTCCCTGTTCCCTGTAACCTGTAACCTGTAACCTGTTCCCTTGTCATAACGACAATTTTTAATGCCAACCTACTTATGTTAATTTAAAAGCCCAAAAAATTAACTTTTCCTTTTGAGTAAATACATTGACTGGTGCAAGTTTCATCAATTCTAACTGCGACAAGTCCGGGAATTTGGGGTTCAAGCTGTTCATAAATCCATTTAGCGATCGCTTCACTGGTAGGATTAGCTAAACCCGTGGATTCATTTAA
>LJOT01000903.1 GCA_001672075.1 Anabaena sp. CRKS33 | reverse complement strand
ATCTGATACTAATTGTTTAATTATTTGCTCATCATTCCTTTTAATCAAAACCCCACCCATAGCAAAAATAGGACATTGATCTTTAGGATTTGGTTTGGCACTACCAGATTCATCAATATATATAATAAATTCAATATTATCTTGTTGATTCATTTTTTAATTTTGTTACATTTAATGATTTTCCTAATAGTATTACATATTTAATAGCAAAAAGGGATACTTGCCTAGAAAATATAAAATTCGCTCTCTCTTCTCCTCTTCCTTCGTGTTCTTCGTGTCTTCGTGGTTCGTTAAAAAATGATGTTGGGGAGTTGAGGGGGTGCGTAAGCGTTGCGCGACCTAGGAATCACACCGTTTAAATTTCTCCCCATTCCCTAGCATCAATAAAAAGAGAAAGATGCTTTTTATTACTCGTGGCAATCATCACCTCATTTCCATAATTAGCAACTAAAA
>LJOT01000194.1 GCA_001672075.1 Anabaena sp. CRKS33 | reverse complement strand
AAGTCTTAAAGTATTAGGTTTATTCATTAGTGGAGGGGCAGTAATTGTTAATGTTTACTTTGCAGGTAGACGTGCAGAGGCTATGGAAGAGACTGCAAAGGCTACAAATAGAAATGCAGAAGCCGCAAATAAAAATGCAGAGGCTGCAAATCAAAAACAAATTACAGAAAGGTTTTCTAAGGCTATTGAACAGCTTGCGAGTGATAAACCTGAAGTTATATTAGGTGGAATTTATACTTTAGAACGAATTGCGAGAGATTCCGAATCAGACCAATGGACAATTATGGAAGTTCTGACAGCTTTTGTCCGTCAGAATGCACCTATTATAAAAGAAAATGAGTCACAATCTCCAGAAGATCAAGAAAAATTACTAAAACTTAGAATTTCTATTCGAGCGTGTTTAACTGTGATTGCAGAACGTAAACACCCAGATTTAGAAAATAAATATATTGATTTAACTGAAGTTAATCTTAGTGGATTCAATCTCGTACAATTCAAACTCAAAGGATTCAACTTCACAGGAGCCAACTTCACAGGAGCCTACCTCTTCAGAGCCGACCTCACAGAAGCCGTCCTCACAGAAGCCAAACTCACAAAAGCCGACCTCACAGGAGCCGACCTCACAGGAGCCGACCTCACAGGAGCCGACCTCACAGGAGCCGACCTCACAGGAGCCGACCTCACAGGAGCCTACCTCATATTAGCCAACCTCACAGGAGCCGACCTCACAGGAGCCGACCTCAAAGGAGCCTACCTCAAATTAGCCAACCTCACAGGAGCCGACCTCACAGAAGCCTACCTCACAGAAGCCTACCTCACAGGAGCCTACCGCTTGAAAACGGACTTGATAACAAAAGTTTTGCTCACAGAAGCCGACTTGGAAGGAGCGATACTCACAGGCGCTAGAATGCCAGATGGGTCAATTCATGATTAGGAAAAGTAAAATTACTGAAAGCTCAGACTAAAAATGCCATAATAGAGACTCAAACATTTATACTACTACTGGGGTTGTTGATCATGACTAAAGTATATTGTAGTTAATAGCAGACTTGATGATACAGGGGTTTCCGCTTTTATGAGGTACATCTTAATCCCCCTCCTCGCTTGCGGGGAGGGGGTTGGGGGTGGGGTTCTTGTACCTCATAACATCGGGAAGTGCTGTATGCCTAACTTCATTAATGAAATACAATAAGAAATAATTGTATTTTTTGATTAATTTGAAAAAGTATATCATCAAAAAGATGATAGCATTGACGGGTGACAGGTGAAAGTAAGAATATGTATACTCCAAACTATTGAAAACCATAAGCTGTTGTTTTTTCTGATTTTACAAACCTAATTATGATTAACGGTTAGAATTAGTCATCCTATCAAAGACTAATTTAGACATTTGTGGAAAAATTGTTTTACTTTTACCATAAGCAGGATCATCCCCAAATATTGCGAGGATATAACGAGTTTTCCCATCTGATGTAGCTATATAAGCTACTTCCTGTCGGGAACTGGTAGTCCAACCTGCTTTGGATGCAAATTGCACTTTTTCGTCAGCTATACCTTCACCTAAAAAATTCTGTACTGGATTAAATTCATCTAGATTTGGTGGATCAAATTTCCAAGCTTCTCGACGTAAATCTCTTATGAGTAAATTTAGCATTCTTTGACTATATTCTGGTGCTACTGCTTGTTGAGTAGCAATCTCATACATTAGTCTAGCTGCATGATATGTTGTAATTTTATTACGAATTGGTTTTTGAGGATTATCTCCTCGGATTTGTAAATCTGTACCTTGAGGTTCATTAATTTTTAAGTCAGGGATAGGAAATGTTTTTTGACTAATATTAATATCTTGATAGTTAGCATTTTGGAAAAATCTATTAATGCTTTGACGTTGTTTTTTCCATTGTGTAAATCCTTCTTTGTTTAGTTTATTTTGCAAAGACTGAGCGTGAGTAATCGTATCTACAATCTGACTGGCTGCATTATTATCTGATTTAAGAATCATTTTTTGCAAATCAGAATTAATATTATTATCTAATTGAATCAATCTTCGACTAATTTGAGCTTCTAGATTTACCATCCAAAATAATTTTACTACACTAGCAGGATAACGAAGTGTTTTTTGTTTATACCCGGAAATACTTTGTTTGTTTACATCTATTAAACTAATTGATAAATTTTCGACTGGTAAATTTTTACTTTTTGCTAATTTGGTTAATTCTTGAGTTATTTGATTTAATTGTTCGCTATCTTTAAAACTAGGAGGATTGATTACATTATAAACAAGTTCTGGAGGATTATTTACAGATAAATCATAACTTTGATGAATTGGTGTTTGTATTATAGGATTACTGTTAACTGGAATATTTGGTGGTGTTAATGGTGAAGATAAATTTAATTGTGAACTAGCTGATGTCTGATTTTTAGATTGTTGATGAAATGATTGTTTAATATTTTTTCGATTTTGATTATTCAATAATGTACCAACTCCAAATAATAGAAGTATTGACATTATTACTAAAGAGGTAAGTCCGTAAAATTGCCAATCTGATAATTCTGAAACCCGATATTTACGGATAATTCTTCTATTAACTGATGATTTAATCTGTTTTTGTCCAGGTTCTAAAGATTGATTGTTTCTTGATTGTGATTTTTGGTGAAATTGATGTATTTCTATTTCTAAAGCATTGATATTTTTTTGAAAATCAATATTTTGCTTTTGTAAATTTGCAATTATTTGATTAGCATTATTTAATCTTGCTTCTAGTTCAGCAATTTTTTGATCGTGATTATTTGAATTTCCTTGTGATTGTTGTTCCATAAAAATACACCTTGCAAAAATACTGGTTAATTCGATGTTGATAACTTATTACGATATAGCAGGAAAATAAGTTTCATTTGTTTTAAAATCTACTCCTGCAATATTATTGACCTTTCATGAATGTAGTCAGGACATTTTATTTATAATTATAGATTTTGATATCACCATTCTCATATTGTAAATCGTAACTCGTAGTTGATGTAAAAAGACCTGATTGACTCTTATCTACATTTCCATTTTTATTATATAATGTACGTTGTTCTGTAACTACAACTATTATTGTGGCATTATTTCCACTAGAAACAAAATTTCTGACAGATTGAATTTTTTGTACACCATATACCCAGTAAGCTCTATTTCTTATTAACCAATCTACAGAACTTAGACAATCATCTTCATTATTACTTGTAGCAAGACAAGCATCAGGATTATCTGTTTTATTAATAAACTTTATATATACTGGACCAGTCAAAAGTTGAGATCCTAATTGTTTATTATAAGGAGGAGCAAATATTTGTCTTTTAGCGGCTAACCATGTTTCTAAGAGTTGTACTGCTGCTTGTTGTGAAATCAAAGTTGTTGTAGTTTCTGGTTGTATAGGTTCTGAAATTGATGTAGTTGGTTGAGTAGTAGGATATGAATATGATGATGTGGTTGGCTGATTAGTAGGATATGAATATGATGATGTGGTTGGCTGATTAGTAGGATATGGTGATGATATATTTGACTGTATTGAAGATGTAGTTGGTTGGGAAAAGTTGTCAATAACTGCTGTAGTTTCTTTTGGTTTATTAATTATTCCTAATACCCATAAACCACCTACAAGAAATGATCCTATTACACTACCAATAATTACAGCTTGTTGCCAAGTTCCTAACCCATTATTAGAGGAAACTGGATATTGAGTTTGTGGATATGGTTGATAGGATGGTTGTGAGGTTGGGAAAGGTGTTACTGGTGCAGCAATGACTGTGGGGGTGGTGGATTGGGCAATGGGGACAAAAGCAGGTACAACGGGATTTGAGAGAGTTTGTAAAGCGGTCAACATCTCTCTAGCAGAAGTGAAGCGTTCTCTAGGATGATACGCTATAGCTTTATCTAAAATATCTCCAAAATTAACATTCAAATAGGGTGCAAAATGTCGCCATAAAATATTCCCTAGATTTGGTTCTGTGGGTAATTCTTGAGGTATTTTACCTGTTAATAAATAAATCGCTGTTAATCCTAAACTATATAAATCACTAGAAAATAGTGGTCTTCCCGCTATTTGTTCACTCGACATAAATCCTGGTGTCCCAATCACAATAGACTGACTAGAATTACCAGAAGGACTCATTTCCGTATTCATCGTCACCTTCACAGCCCCAAAATCTATTAATATTGGTTTGCTATCAGAAAAACGCAAAATAATATTATCTGGTTTAATGTCTCGATGGACTATACCTTTGCTGTGAACATATTCGAGAACTTGCAAGATACTAATTAAAATTTCCTTAACTGTAACTTCATTAAATACTCCCTGTTGTTGTAACTTTTCGCTGAGAGTTTGTCCTTCAATATATTCTTGAATTAAATAAAATTCCCCACCTTCAGAAAAATAAGCATATAACCGGGGAATTTGACTATGGCGATCGCCCAATTCTTCTAAAATAGATGCTTCTTTCTGAAACCTTTCCTGCACCAATTGGTATAGCTGGGGATTATTAATCACTGGAATCAGTTGTTTAATCACACACCGCTTACCCGAAGGCATTTGGGTATCCTCAGCCAAAAATGTTTTGCCAAACCCTCCACTACCCAGTACCCGCAATACCTGATAACGATTGTTCAATAGTGTCATAAAACTTTACTCTTTGTTGACGTTTTCGTTGATTTAGGTAAAATTTTCTTGAATTTTTCATATATTATCACCTTTTATCCGTAAAATGTAAATACCGCAAATTAAATTACTTTTTATCACAGCCAGTCTATGTCATACCAACCAGGACAGCATCCCACCGTTTTAGGTATAGATCCCTATCTTGAGTTGAATAATCAAGGTAAAACTTTATACTTTAAATTACATAAACCACAGCACATTTTAGGACGTGAACCCAATGTTGCTGATTTAGTCGTTCCCCAAGACTGGGAACTGGTTTCTCGTATCCAAGCGGTGTTACGTCAGGAGGGTACAGAATACCGCATTTATGATGGTAATGGTCAAGAACCTAGTAGCAATAAGTTGTATATTAATCATTCTTTGATTACTGCTACTCAAGGTTATTTGTTAACCAATGGTGTGGAAATTCATATTTCTCAAAATTTTTATCAACTAATTCAAATTAAATACTTTAATCCTGCCACCTCTAATTCTCTCAATCCACCAACAAAAAAGTCAATTTCTTTAAAACAAAAATCAGTTTTAATTGGACGGGATTCTACCGCAAATTTATATTTGGATGCGCCGACAATTTCCCGTCGTCATGCTACCATTGATAGTGATCATCAGGGGCGTTACATTTTACAAAATTTTAGCCCTAATGGAGTTTTTATTAATGGACAACAAATAAGTAGTAAAGCTGTTTTAACTAATGGATCAAAAATTCGCATTGGTCCATATATTTTATTTTTACGTGATGATAATTTAGAGATTTTAGATCAAGGTACTCACATTAGGTTAGAAGCACAAAATTTAATTTTAGAAACTAATGGTAAAATAAGAATAGATGATTTATCTTTTGCTATTGAACCTGGACAATTTGTAGCTTTAGTGGGGGGAAGTGGCGCAGGTAAATCTACTTTAATGCGAACTCTTTTAGGTATTGAAAAAACCACTAAAGGCATAGTTTATCTAAATGGAGAAGATTTACAAAAAAACTTTAATTTGTATCGAACTCAAATTGGTTATGTTCCCCAAGATGATATTATTCATCGAGAATTAACAGTTGTAGAAGTTCTCACTTATGCTGCTAAATTACGTTTACCTCCTGATAGTAATTTACAACAAGTTGTAGAACAGGCATTAGCAGCAATTAAAATGAGTCATCGTCGTCATGCTTTAATTAGTGATCTGAGTGGTGGCCAAAGAAAACGAGTTTCTATTGGTGTAGAATTATTAGCTGATCCGAAATTATTCTTTTTAGATGAACCCACTTCAGGACTTGATCCAGGTTTGGATAAACAGATGATGCAGCTATTAAAAGAATTAGCACATCAAGGGGGAAGAACAGTTATTTTAGTGACTCATGCAACGGCAAATATTACAGAGTGTGATAGAATTGTATTTTTAGGAATAGGTGGAAAACTTTGTTATTTTGGCACTCCTCACGATGCTTTGCAATTTTTCCAAGTTCAGGATTTTGCTGATATTTATATTAAATTAGAAGAGGAAAAAGAGGCAATTAAATATGTTAATAAATTCCGTCAATCTAGTTATTATCAGGTTTATGTTGCTAATCAATTAAATTCAGGAATTAAACCAGAAACAACCACAATACCAGCCAAACCTAAAGGTGTTTCATTTTGGCAACAATGGCTGTTATTAACACAACGTTGTGGTCAATTAATTATCCGGGATAAAATAAATCTTGTATTATCTCTTTTAACTGCACCTATTGGGATTAGTCTGATCACTTTAGCGATGAAAAATAAAGCACCTTTTGTATTAGGAAATGAACCAGATCCAGCTTTACCTTCCTTAGCTTTACGGGTCTTATTTGTATTTACCTGTGCTGGTCTATGGGTAGGATTTTCTACTTCTTTACAAGAAATAGTTAAAGAAGCGGCAATTTATTTAAGAGAAAGATTAGTGAATTTAGGATTATTTGCTTATCTAGGTTCTAAGATTACAATTTTATCAGGTTTAGCACTAGCGCAAACTCTGTTGATTCTAATTATAATTCTCATAGGTTTCAAATCTCCCAACCCAGAATTAATTTCTTGGAATATGGGATTATTAATTACCAGTTTTCTTACCTTGTTTTCTAGTTTCAGTTTAGGGTTACTTATTTCTGCAATTGTCAAAAATAGTAGTCAAGCAAATAGCACTTTGCCATTGCTAATTTTGCCACAAATTATTTTTTCTGGAGTATTGTTTAAAACCGAAGATATTGTCAGTAAAATTTTATCGTGGTTAATGATTAGTCGTTGGTCTGTTGGTGCTTATGGAACAATATTAAATATTAATGCTTTAATACCTAAAGAATATAAATTCCCTGGTGCATTTGAAGCCACATCTGTATATGATCCAACTTGGGGAAATTTAAGTTTAAATTGGGGAATTTTGTTGTTACACGCTACGGTTTATTTGTTAATAACTTTTGCTTTGCAAAAGCGGAAAGATATTTTTTAATTATCTCCTTGGTGGGCAATGCCCACCTTGATAATAACTAATTAGCAACTTCAGCCATTTCGTTGTTTTATCTTTACCACTAACCAATCCCCAATTACCAATTACCAAATTAATTAACTTTCAGTTTCGCAATCAGGAACACCTTCTCTAAATACTCGACTAGCGAGAATATCTGCTGCTTCGATGGTAATTAAATCCTGTTTTTCTAAC
>LJOT01000487.1 GCA_001672075.1 Anabaena sp. CRKS33 | reverse complement strand
GGTAAAGTAGTTACCTTTGCTAGAGGAGAGAATAACGGTTATACCCTAGTATATGATGCAGCTACAAAAACTGGTAACAGTGGCGGACCAGTGTTTGATAATTCTGGTAAAGTTATCGGTATTCATGGACAAGGTGATAGAGATAAAAGTGATCCCAGAGGTTCAGAAACTATAGTAAAACGGAAACCAATCATACCTGTAAAAAAACCAGCATTTAGACAAAAAGAAACAGGAGCATCCGCTGAGGGAAAAACAGGATTTAATGCCGCAATTCCCATTAATACCTTTTACTCTCTCACTGGCCAGAAACCTCCTATAATAACTGGAACTTCCCCCGTTATACCACCTGACCCAGTAGTACCAGCTAATGGTGTTCCTCGAAGACCTGCTAAATACACTGCACCGAGTCTGCCAGTAAATGTTTGTCCAGGTTATAGCTGTTAAAAAAATCATGGGGTAATTATTATGCGGAAAATGTCTTTAGGTAGTTTTTCGGCTGTGTTGTTAATAATAGGATGCTTGAATGGATGGACAGAAAAAGCGATCGCTCAAACTGTCATTGAAGAAGATAAACTAAATACCAACAAGGGCATTTATTGGGCTGGTAGCGGGTTTCCATTTAGCCAAGTAGCTATTATCAAAGATACCTTGGTTGATGCTTCACTAGGCAAAGTTGTGATAGATAGACACGGTGAAGGTCCAAGTGACTTCAGCAGTTTTATTGCTGGGACAGGTCCATTTTCTAGTCCTTTTCCCGGTAGATTTGTTGTTGTTTCTTTCTGGGGTAGTAAAATAGAAGGGTGTTTTGTGAAAATGGTTATCCAATCATCACCTAACGACGGTCAAGCAGAATTAAAACAATTAGTTCCTAAAACTATACAACTAGGACTTAATAATCAGATTTTAGAACTATCTCGCAACGAAGCTACCAAAGTGAGAAGCTTTAAAAGCGATTATACTTATAAAAGTTCTCAAAACGGCAAAGAAATTAACCGTTCTAGCACTTGGTATATGACAGATACTAGCTTCGCTATTGATGGTACGGCTGCTAACTTTTTAAAAAATGCACCCAAAAAAGAAATACGTATGCGACTAGTCTTTGAAAATGGTGATACCAGGATTGTTCCTATTGGTAAGGGTACAGTTGAAAATTGGTCACAAACTTACGGATTTAATTCGGCTTGTGTTCCCTCTAAGTAGAGAACATCGAAAAATGGGGTTAGTGAATTGAGAAAATCAAAAATTCCATTTCTCGGCAACTACGGGGGAGTTTCCCCCCCTACTTTTATCCCACATTCCGCATCCCCCAGTGTCACAATCGGTAATTTTGGATTTTTAACCACCTTGAAGATAATTTTGATACAAAATAGTTGAGATATTAGGTGGCGATAGCGAAGCGCTGCTGCAAGCAGTTTGCCAATCTCAAATCCCCAAATGACAAATCTTCCTTGTGTGACAGTTTAGGTGGGTTTTATTGACCAAGGCAGTAAAAAAGCGGGGTAAAAGAATTTCGGTGTTACATCATGTCCCTATGGATCTTGTTTCGAGCCAAGACGCAAAGGGACAAACTTTGAGCGCACATTCCGCAGGTATTTTTAAAGCGGGTATTTTTAAAATTTTTGGCACTATTTAGAACCGGATGATAACATCACCAAGTCCAAAATTCCAACTCTATTCCAGATTGCCTATTCCCTGCTATTATTATTAATTTATTGATCTCCGTCTGGGGGGTGACTACCCTGGGCAGATGCTACCCCATCGGGTAATATGACAAAACAAAACCTTAAAACTCACCAACCGCTGTTGACTGCAACGCAT
>LJOT01000902.1 GCA_001672075.1 Anabaena sp. CRKS33 | reverse complement strand
TCGAAGGTTTATCAACAGATCAGATTGCTGCGTTGACGACGGCGCAAGTAGGAGCGCTCACCACAAAGCAGATTGGTGCGTTGACGACGGATCAGATCGCGGCATTTGAGACAGCTGATCTTGGATCTTTGACAACTTCTGCTGTGAAGGCTCTGTCGACAGATCAAATCGAAGCACTGACGACGGATCAGATAGCCGGGTTGACGACGTCTAACATAGCTTCTCTGACATCTGCGCAGGTCTCTGCCCTGTCAACAGATCAGATTGTTGCTCTGACGACGGCCCAGATATCTTCGCTTTCAACATCTGCGGTTGCATCTCTTACAACTGATCAGCTGAATGCACTTGAATCGGCAGATCTTCAGAAACTCTCGTCGGCACAGATTACATCTCTGACGACCAGCCAAATCGAAGGTTTATCAACAGATCAGATTGCTGCGTTGACGACGGCGCAAGTA
>LJOT01000193.1 GCA_001672075.1 Anabaena sp. CRKS33 | reverse complement strand
TTAGGGTTACGACAACAAGGAAAAACCCAGGAAGCAGGAGAGAGAATTTTCAATGAAGCGATCGCTCTGGAAAAGGCCGGTGTTTTTGCTATAGTGTTAGAACATATTCCCACCAAACTAGCACTACAAATCACCCAAGAACTCTGTATTCCCACTATCGGTATTGGTGCAGGTTCTAGCTGTGATGGTCAAGTATTAGTCACTTCTGACATTTTGGGACTTTCGGAAAAACAACCACCATTTGCCAAAGTTTATACGAACTTACGAGAAACAATTACTAAAGCTGTCCAAGATTACGCTGTGGAAGTGCGAGAAGGAGAGTTTCCTAAGTAGTTAATATTCTAGGAAGAATAGAATAACTTTATGAAAGGCTATTCATTCCGAGATTCTTGATTGATTTTCTTTTTTTCTTCCCTCGACTCAACAGATTTCATCATTTCCTTATGAACAAATGCCTTCGTTGCTTCAGTTATGCTCCTAATGGACTCTTGTTCGCGCTCTAAAGCAATTCGTTCCTGAATAGCTTCTACCGCTAACTGGATATTTTCTTCTATTGGTACACCTTCTGCTGTTACCATTGGCGCGTACCATGTAGCTTCTGAATCAGGAGTACGACGACTAACCAGAATATCTAAAGCCTCCAAATCATCACGGTTTCTCCGTACATAAGCTTTTAATTCAGACCTCGACATTTGAGCAAAATTAGGTTTCATCAATAAACCTCCAATTTCCTTCAGGAAAGATTAAAATTTCCATTTCATCGCCTGCCAGAATGTATATATATCCCTTAATTTCATCAAACCGAAATATGTGGATGTCTAGAAAGCTGTTAGAAACCATCTGACAAACCCTGAGACAGGTTAGGGCTTGTACAGCAGTAGGATTACAAATGGTAGTTTCCTCAATTATGACATCAATAATCTTAAAACGAATGTCGCCATTTTCCATTACCAGTCACTTCTAACTGCTTTCAGCCCTAATCCCTAATTACACCAACTTCAAATCAGGATATTCCGCAAACAAATCATCTGATGTCAATGTATCCCCTGGCGCTTGGGGAGTCCACAAAACTTCAATTGCTAACAGTTGTTCACTGGGAAGACTACCAATTTGACGCAAAGCTTGACGCAAATCATCAGCGCTATTAATAGCGGGAATTTGACATTTACCTAAAGTCGCTGCTAACAAGGTGACAATAATATATTCTCCTGGACCTTCGCTAATTAAGCGGGTGGGGTTATCTTCACCAGATAAAGCTTCTTTTAAAGCTTCTTTGCTTAAAACAGCTTTTAGTTGATTATTCACATTAGAGAGAGTTTCTTCGCTAAACTTACTGCGTTCAGCTAAAGATAAACGATTAAATTGGGATTCAGCAGCATTTAACTTTGCTTGTTGAGTTCCACCACCCGCATATACCCAGTATTCAGGATGACGCAGTAAAGCTAAACTAGCCTCTTGTAAAATTTCGCTTCTTCCTGCTGGAGTATTAGTATCAGCAGTTTCCGCAATGTGATTCAGTTCGGTTTGTAGATCTCTAGCTTGGGCTAATAACCCAACTTGTAAACGAGTTACAGACACAGAAGGGTTGCTATTATAACTTACTTCTTCCGTTTCTTCACTGGTAACACGGCGGAAGGTTTGGACTAAAAAATTCGCCATAGCAAAAAAGATTAAAATCCCAAACAAGCCGCCAAAACCGCCGCCAAAACCCCATAAGGGTAAAAGAAAGGGAAAGCCAAAACCACCGCCATAGGGGGCGTAGTAACCGCCACTACTAGGCATATTGGGACGGGGTGCATAGGTACGGCTAGAAGGCATTCTAAAAGAACCACCACCAATTCTACCACCAGAACGGGCTGCTAGGGCATCACTACCATGGCTAAAGGCTAAAGTTAGGACTAAGGTAAGGATAAAGACGGTTTTAAATAGGGGCTTGAGAAATCCTTGTAATTTTTTATTCATAACTCATTGATGACGACAACTGTATTTTTACGCTGGCTTTTCCGGTAAAAGCAGTGCAAGCTATAGCACTACTCTTAATCTAACCCTTGTTATGTTGGTTAGGCAGCGAATTAAGCAGGATTTTTGATGTTGATAACCGTACCTTGAAATCCCCTCACCGTCAAAAAACTTTGGAATTAATTAATTATTTCTATTTTCCAGTCATGGCATATTTAATAATCTTAGTGCTAAAAAATTAATGAGTATCATTAATAATTCTAATTTACTATTTTAGCACCTATTGGTTAAGTGTGAATCTTGCTACAGTCTCGGAAGAGTGTTTTAAGTGATTGGATTTTTTGGTATTCATAATTTTTTACTCACTAATTTTTTCCGGATAGAGACAGAATATCTAGTACCTATAGTCCAGGGGGTTTAACTTTTAATAAACTGATGTCAGCACGGTGACAATTAAAATTTTAGATTTACTACCTATTAACTATGAAAAACTTATTTATATATAGGTTATAATGTAGCAAATATAGCCATAGTTACCAACTAAATATTTTCAAATTAATGGCGGGTAAATGCAGTGATTGATACCATAATTTTTGAGAAAAATCATGTAAAACAAAGGTAAAAATAATGGGCATTATTTGCTAGTAAATTATCATGCAGATTACAAAATTGCTGGATATTTTCTGGCGATATGGCACGAAAATAGGCAATATTTACGGTATTATAGAGGAAATAGTTAGATTAAACAGTTCTCCTAGTAGTTTTTGAGTAATCTCATGGAAGTGTCCATGATAAATCATAACTATCTTTTTAAATTATGCAGATAACTTGTCCAGCATTGATAATATTCAGCAAATTCAACAATAATTGGCGACAAAATAGTTGATAAATTTATAGTTTTGTTAGCCAAGTATTTGATAACATAAGTTCATCTTGCTGTTGTGTATTAATTAAAAGGTGAGAGTTCTACTTGTGAGTAAAAATGTCAATACCTAAGTTTAAAATCGCAATTTTTTACTAAAATCTACCATTTTAAAATCTCTATTTCTATCGCTGTTCTGTTGTTAATTTTCTGAAAGTCTCTGCACCTATAACTCTATCATGTCAGATGATTATCTCAATTTCTGTAATCACTAATTGCTGGAAATTACCAGTTAAATAATCTTAGCAATTTATTGAGATTGCTATTGAGCAGTAAGTAATGAATCTTGAGCAATTTAATTCAAGATAACGCCTGAATTCTAGTTAATTTATTAGGCTTAATTATGGAAAATATATCGCAACTAGGGTTACAAGTTAGAGATAAAACAGCTTATCCAGATATCCTAGTTATTTCCCGAATATTCCGGCCACAAGAAGCTGTAATTGGTGAATATGTCTATAATCGTTGTTTACAAGATCCAGACCGGGTAATTGTCTTAGCTGGTGGTTGTACTGGAGATAAAAAATTTGATAAATCCCAGCAATTTCCGGTTTATCGTTGGTTTTATTTTCCTGCTTGGTGCGATAACTGGTTAGGAAATATTCTCCAATCTGGTTTGAATATTACTGCTGCTTTTTTACTAGCTATTAAATTATATTTTCGCTATCATTACCGCTACATTGAATGGTGTCATGGTTATGATTTTCCGGCTTTGTTGGTACTTAGTTATATTTTACCAATTCGCTTTTTTATCTATTTACATGATCATGATTTACTGAAGATAGCTAGTAATCCTTTATGGAGATGGCTATTAAAATTAACTCTCAACCGCGCTGATGGAATTGTTTGTAATAATTCTCATATTCGCAATTCTTTAAGAAATACTTTTCGTTTAGATACTCCAACTCATGTGATTAATCCGGTAGTCAGGCCAGAAAGATTTGGTACTCCTACTAGTTTTAGTCATATTGATGATTTACGTCACCGCATTCGTCAAACTTACAATATCTCAGAAACAGCAATTGTCATTCTTTCTATTGGTAATTTGGTTAAATATCAAAACTTTGATCGGGTAATAGATAATATTCCTGTATTACTAACCATTGGTTTTGATGTTCATTGTATTATTTGCGGTGTAGGATCTTGTGAAAACCAGCTAAAATCCCAAGTCCAAAGACTACGACTCACTAAACAGGTTCATTTTGCTGGCTATGTACCAGAACGAGATTTAGCCGGTTATTATGCAGCTTGCGATATTTTCGCTATGTTAAATTCAGATGATTATGACGATAAAACTATAGATAACTTTGGTTTAGTTTATTTAGAAGCAGGTTATTTTGGTAAACCTGTAATTGCTCCTCGTTTGGGAAGTGTTTTAGATGCAGTTCATCATGAAGAAAATGGTTTATTAGTAAATCCCGATTCTGGTTATGAGGTTTTACAAACTTTTAATCGTTTGTGTCAAGATTCACAGCTTCGGGAAAAACTCGGCCGTCAAGGTAAGGAATTAGCGAAAAGGAAAACCTATCATCGTTGGTTGTATAGTCCTGAATCTTCTTCTTCTTGTTTGTTGAATTAACCACCACCAACGATGGTGACTACTTCCAAGCGATCGCCATTTTTGATTTGAGTTTCAGTCCAAAATTGACGATGTAATATTTCACCGTTATATTCTACTGCGATTAAGCGCAGATTAAAACCCAACTGTTGGAGTAATTCGGGTAAAGCAATTGGGGATACACAATTGCGAGTTTCTCCATTGACTTGGAGATGAATTTGATTGGACATAAATAAAAACTTTGAATTCAGGGGTTATGAAAATTATAGGAGTTTGGGTTACATTTATAGATAATATTTGCTAATTGACATTAGTTGACGGCGATTACAAATCGCTACTACACAAGCGAAGTCCACCTGGGTGGACTAATGAAAAATCAAGTATTTTCAACCCACGCAGGTGGGTTTTGTCTGTGTAGCTGCGACTTCTAGTCGCCAGAGTTTGTATGAATTTAGACTATAAATCTTGCTTTTTTAATAATTCGTTTACCCAAATCAGATCAAGTTCTTGAATTGGGGGAACTGGTTCAGAATTATAATCTATTGCTAAATCCAAACCTGCACGATCAAATAAATCTTGAATCACATTTTGTAAATTTACTAATGGTTCTATATCACTTTTTTGTAGAGGTAAGAAAAAAGCGGGAATTGCTTCTGATAAATTAAAAGGATATAATTCTGCTCTAGGTCGTAATTGACTACGACTAACTAAAATTCGATAATCTGATTTAATATCATTATCTAATATGGGCATAGATTCACCAGCACGCAATAAATCTATTTCGACTAAATGTGTAGAACTACCTAATATTTGCAAACGTTTAGTTTGATATGCTTTTCTCCCTTCTCCCTGACGTTTATTTTTGGGTGATAGTAATTCAATTACTGTGATCACCCCACCCGTAGCAATTTCTCTCACTTCTAAATAAGTTTCTCTAATTTCTTCGGGTATAGGGATATTTACTGTTATGGGTTTAACATGTGGAGAAGCTACAGCAATATTAGATGATTCTTGATTTGTAGGTTTTAAAGAACGGGCGATAGTCACATCAGGAATACCAATTAAAACAGAGTTACCATCAGTATCATGATAAACTCTTTTTTCTACTGCTACTCTGTATTTTGGTCGGATATGAGGTAATATCTCGTCAGCAAGTGCAACCATTAACCGACTATGAAACTCTGGCCAGAGTTCAGGATTTTCTAAGTAGGGGTTCATTCCTGGAAATGGTGAAGGCATAATAAATAAATTATCGGTTAAATATCTTTTAATCTACAGTATAGCAAAAAACTCTGTATTGCATACCACGCAGTATTCCATATAGTTATTCATATTTACTTAGAATATTAAATATCGTCTTCACTAAGCAGTACTGTAGCCTCTTATTTTGGCTACAGTATTGTTTGCGATTATTTACCTAAATAATCCTATTGATTCTAAACTGGTTAATAATTGTGCAATACCCTGTGCGCCTAATCCAACACCCGCAGCAAAAGTACCCGCAATTTTCATAATATTTAGCAAAACCCTGTAAACCTTTCCCCTTTTGCCTTTTTACTCATTAAAAAAGCCCTGGCGACTGGAAGTCGCGGCTACACAAGCAAAGTCCGCCTTCGCGGACTAATTAATAACCCACGCAGGTGGGTTTTACCTGTGTAGATGCGGTTTCTAACCGCCGATTTGATGTTAAATTTATTTGATTCGATGGAGTTGAGAGATAAAATACTGCGTTGCTAAGGTGGGTTGATCTGATTGCATGAGCGATCGCACTACAGCTACACGCTGCGCTCCCGCATTCATGACATCATTCAGATTACTCCCATCTATGCCCCCAATTGCAAACCAGGGAATTTGACAATTTTGGGAAACATACTTCACATATTCTAAACCCGCTGCGGCTTTACCTGCTTTAGTTGGTGTTTCATACACAGGTCCGACACCAATATAATCTGCACCTTGGGTAATTGCCCCTTGCATTTCTTGCGGATTTGTGGTAGAGCGGCCGATAATGCGCTGATTTCCCAGTAATTGACGAGCCACAGCAATGGGTACATCCTGTTGTCCCAAATGTACACCATCAGCATCTACGGCCAATGCTAAATCCACCCGATCATTAATAATGAATAAAGCTCCGTAATGGTGACATAACTCCCGTAACTTTATAGCCCGTTCTAAACGCACTGAATCATCAGCGGTCTTTTCTCGATATTGTAACAGAGTTAATCCACCTTGAAGAGACGCTTCCACAATTGCCAATAAGTTATCTGTAGGAGATGTTACTAAGTATAAATGCGATCGCCATAATAAACGATGACGCTGATAACCCATCAAATTACTTTCCAGGGTATAAACCTGATAACGCATTTGCTTACAGGCCGTTCCCATTTGCATATCCTTTTGAGAGTGATAAAGCTTACCATATTCCTCCAGGACTCTGAGTGCTTCTTGCACACGGCAAAAATTAGCCTGTAATAGAGATGTAATATCAGCCCTTTCTTCCTCTTGGGGGTGGCTTAAATCAGTTCCCGGATCTCCAAGTGTATCTCGTGCTGCCCGTATTTCTGCCGTATGCCAAGTCCCCAATTCTTGACGTAGGTGTTTACATATACTAGATAATTGGGAATTATTTAAACCAAAGCGACACCATTCTTCAATGATTCGCAAACCCTCACGAGCGCGATCTAAATTAGCGTCTAAAATACGATAAACAGTTTGCTGCGTGTAGCTGTGGTCTGGAACCATGACAGCGACTTCATTATTCATATATTTGATGATTAATTGTTTTGTTAAGGTACAAATAACATTGTGGATATAGTGGATATAGTTACTAAAAATATAGTCAAATATTTCTAGCTTGGTAAGGCCTACACCTTACAGGACTAACTACAAGCCTCTCTACTGAGTTTCTATCAAAGATAGAGTCCCCAACTACTTTTCTTAATATATTCAGAGAACCGTTTAAATCTGCTGAATAATGT
>LJOT01000486.1 GCA_001672075.1 Anabaena sp. CRKS33 | reverse complement strand
TTCCCTGTTCCCTTGTCATAACGACAATTTTTAACGCCAATCTACTTAGATATTAATTGTTATGAAAAAACCCAAAGTTATTTTTCTAGATGCTGTAGGTACATTGTTTGGTGTGAAAACTAGTGTAGGTGAAATTTACCGACAAATCGCCCAGGAATTTGGTGTGGAAGTTTCCGCCCAAATTTTAGATCAAAACTTTGTTAAAAGCTTTAAAGCTGCACCACCTCCTATATTTCCTGATACAGATATTAAAGATATTCCCCAACGCGAATATGATTGGTGGCGCATTATTGCTTTAAATACTTTTGAAGGTGCGGGTGTTCTCAAGGATTTTACTGATTTTTCCGCTTTTTTTAGTGAACTTTATATTCACTTCGGTACTCCTGAACCTTGGTATGTTTATCCTGATGTTCTCTTAGCTTTAATGAAATGGCGACACTTAGGGGTAGAATTAGGTGTTTTATCTAATTTTGATTCGCGTTTATACTTGGTATTACAAGGTTTGGGTCTGAAAGAATATTTCACCTCTGTCACCATTTCTACTCAAGTCTGCGCCGCTAAACCAGATCCAGAAATTTTTAAAATCGCTTTAAAAAAGCACAATTGTTCCCCGGAAGACGCATGGCACATTGGCGACAGTATCAGGGATGACTATCAAGGTGCTAAAGCAGCAGGAATGAGAGGGATTTGGATTAACCGTAATCCCAGTCTGTAATACTATCCAGCATAATATCCAGCTTTTAGTTTGCTGTCACTAACAATAAAAATATCATCTGTGAACTAGATTTTAAACCATTGGGTGAATGGGGAGGATAGGTGTTGTAAATTGCTCAAACTAATATGATATAAAGATGATATAAAGATATGAGTAGAGAGGCACAAAAAACCACAGTATCTAAAAAATACAATTTACTCCATCCTCTTCCCTCTTGTCATCACGACAATTTTTGACGCTAACCTACTTATTGAATATCTGTATTGTTTCAATCTACCGTTTGTTCTTGAATCTATGAAGTCTTATTTAGCCGCCGCTATTCAAATGACCAGTGTACCGGATTTACAAAAAAATTTGGACCAAGCAGAAGAATTAATTGATTTGGCCGTGCGTCAAGGTGCGGAATTGGTGGGTTTACCAGAAAATTTCTCTTTTATGGGTGAAGAAAAAGATAAAATAGCACAAGGAAGTGTGATCGCCCAAGCCACAGAAACATTTCTTCACCAAATGGCACAACGTTTTCAAGTTACCATTCTCGGCGGCGGCTTCCCTATCCCTGTCAATGGTAATGGTAAGGTCTATAATACAGCGTTACTCGTCAGTCCTAACGGTCAAGAACTCGCCCGTTACCAAAAAGTACACCTATTTGATGTCAATGTCCCTGATGGTAACACTTATCAAGAATCAAGTACCGTCAAAGCTGGACAAGAATTACCTTCTGTCTATTCTTCCCCTGATTTGGGCAAAATTGGCCTGTCTATTTGTTATGATGTCCGTTTCCCTGAATTATATCGCCATTTATCCAGTCACGGTGCTGATGTTTTATTTATACCTGCTGCCTTTACGGCTTTTACAGGGAAAGACCATTGGCAAGTATTGTTACAATCTAGGGCAATAGAAAATACCTGTTATGTGATTGCCCCCGCTCAAGCTGGTACTAATTATCACCGTCGCCAAACCCATGGACACGCTATGATTATAGACCCCTGGGGTGTAATTTTAGCAGATGCCGGCGAAAAACCGGGAATAGCGATCGCCGAAATTAAACCTACTCGACTCGAACAAGTACGCCGACAAATGCCATCTTTACAACATCGCGTATTTTAATGTAGTG
>LJOT01000901.1 GCA_001672075.1 Anabaena sp. CRKS33 | reverse complement strand
TATGCAGCGTGTTGAGGTTGCAGGTTGTCTAGAAATACGAAGCTGCGTAGTTCTATGCCCAAAGTCTTAATTCTCCAGTCATGAGGGTAAATGTCTTTTGTTGCCACATAAGGAGTTTACCGTGAAAGTGGACTGATTGGGTAATTTCAGCCCCCAACTTCTTGCTTGATGACGCACAAGATGTCTAATAACTCAAGTTGCTAGTTATCTAGTTGAGACTGGTAATAGGTAATGGGTAATTGGTAATTGGTAATTGGTGATAAAATCCCTGTTTTCATCCTGTTTATCCTTTAATCTTGGACATTCTGATTCTGACACTGTGTTTAACTAGCAACTTACGTTAATACTAGAAGTCGGGAATCTAGTTGACTGTAAACTTGATAACTTCCTTACCATCACGGTTTTTAATTACTCGTGCCGGTACACCCACCGCTACTGAGAATGGAGGAATATCTTTAGTA
>LJOT01000900.1 GCA_001672075.1 Anabaena sp. CRKS33 | reverse complement strand
ATAGGCGCTTAGGGATTCCACATAACGACGTTGACCCTCCGCAAAGATGGTATCAAAGGCCAAGGAGGATTTACCCGAACCAGAAACCCCAGTAAAAACGATCAAACGATCACGAGGTAATTCCAAATCAATATTTTTCAGATTATGCTGCCTAGCGCCCCGAATGCGGATAGTATTTTGGCTATGACCAGGGTATGGAAGCAGATCATTTAAAAAAGCGGCTGGATTTTCTGACATATTGACAGGCTAGGGAAAGTTACACATTGAAACAATCCTTAATAATACTATCTTTACCCGGTTTATGGTAAAATCTGATTTTGATTTACTTTTACCTATTACCAATTACCTGTCCCAACCAACTAATGATTTCACCATTAACAACATCGGGAACTTCATCATGGGGACAATGGCCAGCACCAGGAACCGGGACAATTTTCACATCTTTACCGTCTTTTTGTGCTAGT
>LJOT01000485.1 GCA_001672075.1 Anabaena sp. CRKS33 | reverse complement strand
CCCGGGTTCGACACCAAGCGCCTCTTTTGCCCTCTCCTTTGCGTGCGCGACCAATCAAATCAACAACTTACAGCAAGAGCGCCAAATTGTGTAGTGGCAAGCCTTAGGTGACGTGGTATTGGCAATTGCGGGAATTGGTTGCTACACTCCGGGTCATGTTCATCAAGCCCACCCGATCCGGCGGCCACACCTACCTGCAATTGGTCGAGTCCTTCCGCAATGACGCCGGCCAGCCTCGCCAGCGGACGGTTGCCAACTTGGGTCGGCTCGATGAGGTCGGCGGCGGCGTGGACTCGCTGCTGGCCGGCTTGCTGCGCGCCAAGGGCTTGCCGGCCTCTGCTTGCGCGCCACCGCAATTGGAGTTCGACAGCGCGCTGTCCTTCGGCGACGTCTGGGCGCTCGAGCAGCTTTGGCACGAACTGGGCTTCGACAACCTGGCCGGCGTGTTCCACAAGGCCCGCTTCACCACCGCCGTGGAACACGCGCTGCGCGTGATGGTCTTCAACCGGCTGTGCGACCCGGAGTCCAAGCTGGGGGTGCTGCGTTGGCTGCAAACCGTGCACATGCCCAGTGTCGACACCGCCGCGCTGACGCACCAGCAGTTGCTGCGCAGCATGGACGCGCTGATGGACCATCAGTCGGCAGTGGACGGGGTGGTCGCAGGCTTGCTGCGTCCACTGGTGGACCAGGACATGTCCTTGGTCTTCTATGACCTGACGACCATCCGCGCCGCAGGCCTGAGCGAGCAGCAAGATGACGTTCGCCAATTCGGCATGTCCAAGGAGGGCTTGATCGCCCGGCAGTTCATGCTGGGCGTGGTGCAGACCGCAGAAGGCCTGCCGATCTACCACGAGGTGTTCGACGGCAACCAGGCCGAAGGGCCCACCTTGCTGCCCACCCTGCGCAAGGTGCTGGATCGCTTCCCGCACATCCGCCGGCTGATCGTGGTGGCCGACCGGGGGCTGCTGTCGCTGGACAACCTGGAAGAACTGGGCAAGATCAGCCTACCCAATTCTGCGAACGCACAGGCCCTGGAGTTCATCTTGGCCGTGCCGGGCCGACGCTACAGCGAGTTCACCGACGTGCTGCAGGCCATCCAGTCCCGGGCCAGCACGGCGCAGCGGGAGATCATCGAAGAAGCCCGCTGGCAGGGCCTGCGTCTGGTGGTGGCGCACCATCCGCAGCGGGCGGCGGAGCAGACGCTGCTGCGTAACGAGCGCATCGCGGCGCTGCAGGAGCAGGCCCAGCAGTGGGCAAGCAAGCTCGATGGGCAGGACGCCGGCGTCAAGGGTAAGGGGCGCAAGCTCTCGGACAGTGGCGCCAAGGCGCGCCTGTATCACGCGGTATGCGAGGCGCACCTGGCCAAGATCATCAAGGTTGACCTCAAGGGCGCACTCTTCTCATACACGGTGGACGAGGCCGCCAAGGCGCAGGCCGAGTTGATGGACGGCAAACTGCTGCTGGTGACCAACGTGCCCGATCTGACGCCACAGGAGGTGGTCAGCCGCTACAAAGCCCTGGCCGACATCGAGCGGGGGTTCCGGGTGCTGAAGTCGGAAATCGACATTGCGCCCGTCTACCACCGGCTGCCACAGCGCATCCGCGCCCACGCCATGCTGTGCTTCATGGCGCTGATCCTGCACCGGGTCATGCGACAGCGGCTCAAGCTGGCCAAGAGCGAGCTCAGCCCCGATCAAGCGCTGGCGCAACTGCGTCGCATCCAGCGCCACAGCGTCAGCATCAACCGCGCTGCGCCGATGGTCGGCGTATCCACGGTCAACACCGAACAGGCCAAAGTGCTGGCCGCATTCAAAGTCAAGAAGCCCGACGCCAACGCTCAA
>LJOT01000484.1 GCA_001672075.1 Anabaena sp. CRKS33 | reverse complement strand
AGACCAAAAAGCAGCGGTAGCAGCCTTTATCAAGGAAGTCAGCAACCAAAGTGAGTTAGAACGGACTGCGGAAGACAAACCTAAACGGGGTATTCCCACGGGGGGGAAAGTCGTGAATCCCTTCACTGGGGAAGAAGTACCGATATGGATTGCAGATTATGTACTCTATGAATATGGTACAGGTGCGGTAATGGGTGTACCAGCCCATGATGTGCGAGATTTCAAATTTGCCAAAGAACAGAATTTAGCAATTAAAGTGGTGATTGTTCCCGAAATTGGTGCGGAAGAAACTTTAAAATCAGCCTATACAGAAGCGGGAATTTTAGTTAATTCTGGTGACTTTAATGGCATGAATTCAACAGATGCGAAAAAAGCCATTATTGAATTTGCCGAAAAACAAAACTTTGGTAAATTAAGAGTACAATATCGCCTCAGAGATTGGTTAATTTCTCGACAACGTTATTGGGGCGCACCTATCCCTGTGATTCATTGTCCTGAATGTGGAATTGTCCCCGTACCAGAAAAAGATTTACCTGTCCAATTACCAGAAGATATTGAATTAAGTGGCCGTGGTGGTTCACCTTTAGCACAATTAGAAAGTTGGGTAAATGTGCCTTGTCCAAGTTGCGGTACTCCTGCGAAACGGGAAACCGATACAATGGATACTTTTATTGATTCTTCTTGGTATTTCTTGCGTTATTCTGATGCCAAAAATGAAGAAAAGATTTTTGATTCTGCTAAAGTAAATGATTGGATGCCTGTAGATCAATATGTAGGAGGAATTGAACACGCAATTTTACATTTATTGTATTCCCGTTTCTTCACTAAAGTATTAAGAGATAGAGGTTTATTTAACTTTGATGAACCATTTCAAAAGTTATTAACTCAGGGCATGGTACAGGGTTTAACCTACATGAACCCGAAAAAAGGTGGTAAAGATAAATGGATTCCTTCTCATTTAGTTGATGCTAATAATCCTGTAGATCCCCAAACAAGAGAACCTTTACAAAAGCTATATGCTACCATGTCCAAATCAAAAGGAAATGGTGTTGCGCCGGAAGATGTGATTAATAAATATGGCATTGATACGGCGAGAATGTTCATTTTATTTAAAGCACCTCCAGAGAAAGATTTAGAATGGGATGAGGCAGATGTTGAGGGACAATTCCGCTTTTTAAATCGCGTTTGGCGGTTGGTGACTGATTACGCTACAAGTAAAAAACAACTGACAAATGACAATGGACAACTGACAAAAGCCGAAAAAGATTTACGTCGCTTCATTCATATTGCTATTCAAGCAATTACGGAAGATGTGCAGGATGATTATCAATTTAATACTGCTATTTCGGAGTTGATGAAGTTAAGTAATGCCTTAACTGATGCTGATTGTCATAATTCCCCAATTTATGCGGAAGGGATGCTAACTTTGGTGATTATGTTAGCACCTTTTGCCCCCCATATTGGTGATGAATTATGGCAATTGTTGGGGAATAAAAATTCTGTCCATACCCAAACTTGGCCAAGTTTTGATCCTGGGGCTTTGATAGTTGATGAAATTACTTTGGTAATTCAAATTATGGGTAAAACTCGCGGTTCTATTCAAGTTCCTGCAAAAGCTGATAAAGCGGAATTGGAAAAATATGCGCGGGAGTCGGAGGTGGCACAGCGTTATCTGGAAGGGAAGGAAGTTAAAAAGGTGATTGTTGTTCCTGGTAAGTTGGTGAATTTCGTTTTGGGTTAGGTTTTTTGTAGCGACTGTCTTGATTGTCAAGCGATCGTTAAGGAAAAATTTAAAGTCTAGGAAAAAAGTCAGAAAATAGAGGAGAAAAACAGAACAGAACA
>LJOT01000899.1 GCA_001672075.1 Anabaena sp. CRKS33 | reverse complement strand
AACAGCAATCACATAATTACCTAAACGTTGAGCAGCAATTACAAATTCTTTGCCTAGTTCTCCTGAACCAAGCAGCATTAATTTTTGGGGTAGTTTTAGCGCCTTAATCATCAATTTATGGGAATAGATTTGGATCTAATTTGATTAATTATTTACAGATAGTAATCATATTGTCAAGCTGTAAATTAAAGCATCTCAATAATTTATTTATAGTGGAAATATTCCTGATAATTTATCCCTCTTCATCTGCGTTTATCTGCGGTTAAATATTCTATAAAAATTATGTCTCTTCTCTCCTGCCTCACTCAAACCTCCACAAATCAGTTAAATTAGCATTATGCTTGATTTGAGTAACCAAAAAGGTTAATATGCCAAGAACACAGAAAAACGATAACTTTGTTGACAAATCCTTTACCGTTATGGCAGATATCATTCTCAAGATATTGCCAACCAACAAAAAAGCTA
>LJOT01000192.1 GCA_001672075.1 Anabaena sp. CRKS33 | reverse complement strand
CCCGGTTGCAGTTAGTGAAATGAGCGCTGGAGCAGTGACCATTGAGTATAATACAGAAAAATCTCTGATCATTCATGAAACACCAGGGGCGTTATGGGAGTGTGGAGAATGGAGAGGAATTAGTGAGGATAAAATTTATCAACGTCTTTACCAAGCAATGATAGGTTATATCGAAAATAGAGAAACACAACCAAATTTAGCCTGTCCCCAATCTACAATTACTTACCCTTTCCGACTGTTAAAAGAATCTCAATTACAATTACCAAAAGCAACAAGAGTAAAAATACTTGATTTACCTGGTTTAGCTTATGTGGGTGATCAGGGTAATGCCAATGTTATTAAACAATGTCGAGAGGCTTTATGTATTGTTACTTATAACAGTACCGAGACAGATTCTCTGAAAGTAAAAAGTTTATTGCAAGAGGTAGTACAGCAGGTAAAAGATTTAGGTGGTTCTCCTGCAAGAATGCTTTTTGCTCTGAATAGGATTGATGTTTTTCGAGCAGATAGAAGCTGGCCGGAATCAGAAAATCGTTTTTTTGAAAATACTATTCGTAGTATTAAAAATGAATTAACTGAGCAATTAAAGGAATATACAGAAGATATTGAAAAATTAGAAGTAGTAAAACTGAGTACATGGCCTGCTTTGTTAGCTTTACAAATTCAAAATCAAGATGATATTTACAGTGCTGAAGCTTGTAAAAAAGCCGATAATCATTTTAATGGCTTAATTGCAGATATTTTAGAAGATTTGCCACGTAATACACAAAAATGGAATAGACACGATAAAAATAGAGTTGCTCAAGCATTATGGGAAAAATCCTATGGTGAGGAATTTCAGGAAAATCTCAGGGAACATATTAATAAACATTTTCCCCAGTTAGTAATTCCCCAAATTATAGAACGTTTTAATATAGCTGCTGGAAATGCGATCGCTGAATGGGCAATACAGACAACAAATGCTATTCTTAATAGTTCGGAGGAACGGTATCAAGAAGAATGTGAAAAGATATCACAGATTAGATCATCAATTGAGCGTTTTTTACAAATTAGCGATACAAATTTAAGAAAGCCATTTGAAAGAATAGATACCAAGATTAAACAAGTTATAGCAGAACAGTCAGAAGATGATCCTGTGCTATATCTTGAATCAACAATTTTAGAACTTAAAAATGTAGAACCTTATAATCTATTAGGAGAAAAATTATATCCCCTTTATGGATGGAGACGGGAATTAGGTCAAGGAATTAACCAAGTATTAGAAGTAATAGCACAGTCTTTAGAAACTGGAAAGGTAGATTTAGACAGTACAAATTTTAAAAAAGCAAATCTTTTAAATGTCAATTTGCTAGGAAGAAACTTAAACCGACTTGTAAATTTAGGTTATACTGCTTCCGTAGCTAAAGAAGGGAAAATAATGGAAGCAAGAACAGATTCAGAAAAGAATCAACTTAAACAAATAAATGAGGAATTAAATGAACTAGCTATTCATTTGAATATTGTGATGGAGGATGTATTAAAACAAATTTCTAAGCAAGAATTAAAGAGAATGTACCAAGCAATAGAAGAACTTTTCAATTGTCATTTATCTCATATTGAAAAGGGAGCAAATGATATTTCACCTAATATAGCAATTAAATTTCCAGAATCTCAACTTATTAAAGTTGATAGTCAACTCACATTTAACTTTCATTTTGAAGCAGGGTTTCCTATTAATCAAGGAACATGGAAAGAAGAAATAAAGATCGAAAAAAAGCGAAGAGATTGGTACACATTATGGCTTTGGGAAGAGACTTTTTATGAAACCCAATATCAAACCCGTTCTAGTGATAATGCCGAAATACCTAGTGTGAACAATTTACTGAGAGGTTGGCTGATTCAGTCTAAAAAGGAAGAAACAGAAATAGTCAACAAAATTGCAACTTGGCTACTAGAACAAATTGATTGTCTAAAAAAAAATGTAGATAAACTTCAGAATGATATTATTGACCGTTATCAAGCTAGACTTGATAAAGCTAACCAAGAAATTACCCTAGATTATGAAAACCAAAGAAATATTTGGCAACCTATTCAAGAAAAAGCTCAAAACCTTGCAGAAGAATTTTCTAGCTTAGAAACAGTTTTAAAAGAGGAGTCTTAAAATCTAGTGGCAACAGAGAACCCTAAAAACCTATATGATCAAGTTTGTGAAAACATATCTCAAATAACTGGAAGAGGCCTTTTATATCAGACTATTGGGATAATAATGGGTGAAGAACAACTACTATATCGAGAAAAAACAAGTAAAATCTGTGATTATTTTGGTATAAAACCTTCTGCTAATAAGGACGAAGATAAGAAAATTATTAATAACTTGTTGGATGGAATATTAAAAAATACACCAATCAACAATGTTATCGCTAAAGCAATAAACCAAGGAGGAAACATGGAGTGGATTTTTGTAGCAGCAGCTTTTACGTTCGTTGGATTGTTTTTTTACAAGCAAACTCTTGATAAAAAAGAACAGGGAAAAATAAAACCTGCGGTTCAAGAAATAAAGAATCAACCAACTTCTCAGCCTCTAATTCCTGCGGATATATGTCTTGTTGTTCCAGCATCTATAGCTAGTAATTTCATAAATTGTTTAAATTTAAAGGTTGATGATCTAAGAAACCTCATAGATAATGCTTCTTACTTCTTATGTACTAGTGTTAAAGTTGCTGACTCAAATGAGCAAAATTTAGAAATAACCGATGAGAATATTTCACCTGATAGCATACGAGAAGTTTATATCAGAATTAATATTAATGATGGTCGTAATATGATTAATCAAGATGTGCGTTACTCTTTAAGGAATAATCTACCAATTCAAGCAAATTGTACGGTCAAGAAATTAGCTTGTCTTGGAAATTTATCTGGTTTAGAAAAATTTAACCGCATTTAAGGAGTAACTACAATGGATTGGAAAACAGCATCTTCCTACTACGAAACCCGTCTAACCGACGCATTAAACATCCAAAGACACGCGGTTAATTTAGCCAACTTACCTCAAGCAGAAGTTCCCGAAAAATTAAAACAAATCCTAATACAAGAAGCACAACCCGCACGTCGTCAACTAGAAAGACTCAAAAAACGGGAGTTTCGCATTGCAGTAGTCGGGTTAGAAAAAGCCGGAAAAAGTACCTTTGTTAATGCTTGGTTAGAATGTGACTTACTTCCAGCAAAGGGAGGAAGATGTACATTTACTACCACACAAATTTATTCGGTTGAACATGAATCAGAACAAAGATTAGAAGTACAAGCAAAAACCGAAGCTGAATTTATCAACTTACTCAAAGAACTAGAAAAAGCTCAAGCCCAAGAAGATATTAATACTATTTGCACCAATGAAATCACTTTACAACAAGTGAGAACAGAAGGAAATCGGACTTTTCCATTTACTAGATTAGAGGATATTCGAGAACCTTTAAAAAAATATGTCGCAGATGAAAAATATGCTCATGCTGTGTTAGAAGCGAGACTTTATACAAACAAACTTGCACAAGCTGAAGGGATTGTATTTTATGATGTTCCTGGTTTAGATTCTGGTTTAGCAAAGCACGTTGACGAAGCCCAAGAAATGTTATCAGATTGTGATGCTGTGATATTAGTACAGCGTTTTACCAGTCTGCGAGAAAAGGAATTAGAAATCATCAAGTTTACAGAACAGGGAGATAAAAACGTCACCGTTGCTGATAAATTATTCGTATTTTTAAGTCGCATTGATTCCTTAGGTAGTGCAGAAGCAATGAAAACCCACATTCAAGAAGCTGCTCAAGATTGGTTAAAACGGGCAAATTTACCAAATCATAGAATAGTTTCTGGTTCTGCTGGTGCATATTTGCTATTAAATAACATCGCTGGAGAACAAACTAGATTAGAAATAGGAGATACTCATGTTATTCAATCTCATTTGCAGAGATTAACAGGTATTGATGATGTGGAAATTCTCAAAACAGATGCTACTGGTATGCCGATAATTAAGGAGAAAATCTTTGATTATATTAATACCGAAAGAGTCGCTATTTTAAAGAAACGGTGTGAAGCTTCTCTAAATACAATTATTAGCACTTCTGAAGAAATTTATCGTTTAGTTAGTAAAAATCATCCAGAAAATCCAGAAGAAGCAAAACTATTTGCAGAAAACAATCAACGGGTTTTATTTGCAGAATGGTGGAATCAAAAATGGTTAATCATTAAAGCTGATTTACAAAAATATTATGATACCTATGTTGTCAATAAAGCTGTAGAAAATTTAACTGCTAATTCCCTAACTCAAATAGAGAAATTTCGAGAAGGATATCTGGAAATCGTTGATCAGGAAATGCAGAAACTCCGAGAGGAAACATTTAAAAAGAAAGATACTATCTTTTTGGCTAATTCCAATCCTGAATTTGATAGAATGAAAGCTAACTTTGCTTGGAGAGAGGATTTGTATAATGATATAAGTAGACTTTTATCTAATATTGCTAGACAATTGGCCTTAGAATTACAACATGAATCCTTAAACTTGGTTGCATATATGACAAGTTTGTTATGGGGAAGTGATCAAGTAAAAGCTAGGTTAATTGAAAATTCAGAAGATTATTTTTTAGCTAAATTGGAAAATAGTCTCAGTGTCTTATTTTTGCGGTTTGCGCGGCCTGTCGCAGAAGCATTAATTAGAGGTCCTGTTAATAGTGACACTCGCAATAAAATCATTAAAAGTCTGGGGGTAGATATTGAAATTGTTGACAATTATTATAGTGGTCAAGAACCCGCTTATAGTCTTCTGAAAAGATATGTCAAATATGGTGCTGATTTACTTTTTAATTTAGAAGTTCGTCAACAAGTATTAGGAATCACGGGAATAGTAACAGGAATAGCAACAGCAGCTATTAATAATGAAATACCACAACAAGCGGTAATTTTTGAAGTGGAAAATGATATTAATGCTTTTGAGGAATATTTAAAGTTTGCAATTTTTAACGCTGCTAGTTTTGAATCCTATTGTATTCAAGAACTCAAGGGTTTAGTTGATAGTTTTCGAGAGAAAGAAGGTACTTGGACGGGGGTAGCTTTGAATGAATGGTTACAAGGAAATCCACTTTTATTAGCGGAGATACCAAATAACTTAAATCATTTAAAATCACAAGCATCTAATTTAGAAGTTAGTGAAAGATTACGACAATTATCTATTGCTTTAAAAAGTAAGTAGGTGGGCGTTAAAAATTGTCGTTATGACAAGGGAACAGGGAACTCTTAACTGGGAAGGGGTTTTGAGCAACTTTACTTTTCGTTACTTATGTCGGTTTTTTTCCGTTCACCTACTTAGCTTTAAAAAGTAATATTATGGAGAATGGGGGAAAGAATATCTAAAAAACATCACTATGTCAACAAAATTTTTCACTAATAGCGAAGAAAATACCCTAATTAACAAGTTTGCAGGGGTGTTTACCTATAATCCTCATATTCAATATTTTGATGCTTTAGTAGGATATTTTAGAGCATCAGGTTATTTTAGGATTAGACCATTTTTAGACCAAGTTCCCCAGATTAGAATATTGGTAGGAATTAACGTTGATAAAATGCTGGCTAATGCTCAAAAATCAGGACTGGAATTTTTTAAACAAGAGGAAAGGACAAGGGCAGATTTTATTCAGGAAATTCAAAAAGATATTCAAAGTGCTAATTATGATCAAGAGACTGAACAAGGGATTTTACAATTTATTGATGACATAATTCAAAACAAAATTCAAGTCAAAGCACATCCAGAAAAAAACATTCATGCGAAGGTTTATATTTTACGTCCTGAACCATTTAATCAACATACACCAGCTACGGTCATAACTGGTTCTTCTAATCTCACAGATGCAGGTTTGGGTGGGGGAAATTTTTATAATTATGAGTTTAATGTGCAATTAACGGAATATGAGGATGTGCAATTTGCGACTACAGAATTTGAGAAACTTTGGGTTGAATCTGTTGATATATTACCAGTTGATATTAAAGATATCACTAAAGAAACTTATTTGAATGCAGAAACCACTCCCTTTGAATTATATATAAAATTGCTGAGTGAATATTTTAGTGAATATGTTGGCGAAAATATTAATTATGATGCTGATTCCATTGGTGATTTACCGGAAAATTTTAAAAAACTTTCTTATCAAGTTGATGCTGTAAATGAAGGTTTTAATATGTTAATCAAGCACAATGGCTTTATCTTAGCTGACGTGGTGGGATTAGGTAAAACTGTAATTGCAGCTATGGTAGCTAAAAAGTTTTTAATGGAAAATGGCAGAAACAATACTAAGATATTAGTTGTTTATCCTCCAGCAGTAGAAAAGAACTGGAAAAACACTTTTAAATATTTTAATATTGACAAATATACTAAGTTTATTACTAATGGTAGTCTTGATAAGATATTAACACAACATCAGGATTATTGGAATAAAGAAGAATATGATTTAGTGATAGTTGACGAAGCCCATAAATTTCGTCATCATAAAACTGGTGCTTTTCAAAACTTACAATTAATTTGTAAAAGTCCCAGAATAAATCAGGGTTTAATTCCCGGTAATCAAAAAAAAGTAATTTTAGTATCTGCGACACCTTTAAATAATCGTCCAGACGACATTTATTATCAAATTCAAATGTTTCAAGACGCTAGACAGTCAACATTACCAATTACAAATTTAACTGCTTTTTTCAATCCTTTAATGGAACAGTATAAAAGTTTGAAACGATTTGAAGAATTAGATGTGAATAAACTCAGAGCAGTTTATGGAGAAATTAGGAGTAAGGTAATTGAACCTATTACCATTAGAAGAACTAGAACAGATTTAGAAAATATTATTGAATATAAATTAGATTTAGCAGCCCAAGGAATTATATTTCCTCAAGTAAAACCACCTGAAAAAGTGGAATATCTCATGGATGAAAAATTAAATGAGTTATTTCATAAAACTGTGATTTATCTGACTGGTAAGGAACAACTGACATATAAACTTACATATAGTCGTTATCAAGCTATAGCGGGATTAAATCCAGAAATTCAAAGTAAGTATTATGAAAATGCGGAAACGGTTTCTAAATCCTTAGCATTTATTATGAAAACCCAATTAGTGAAAAGATTGGAAAGTAGTTTTTATGCTTTTAAAAAATCATTAACTAATTTTCAACAAGCAACCAAGAGAATGATTACTATGTTTGCTAATGATCAAATATTTATAGCTCCTGATACTAATATTAATAAGTTGTTAGATAAGGGTTGGAGTCAGGAAGAAATCGAAAAAGAAATTGAGAGACTAAGCGAAGAAAATCCTAAAAATCAAACTTTTAAAAGTACGGATTTTAAACCTGATTTTATTGAAAGTTTAAAGAAAGATGCTGAAATTTTAAGCGAATTAGTAGAAGATTGGAACGCAATTGAAAATGATCCGAAATTAGATGTATTTATTACTAAATTAAATAATCTGTTTTTTGATAAAAAGACGAATTTAGAAGGTAAATTGG
>LJOT01000483.1 GCA_001672075.1 Anabaena sp. CRKS33 | reverse complement strand
GTTGAACATTTTCAGTCTTCGATAGAATTGTATCGTGCAGGGGGAATTAATGAAACACAAACCAGAATTGAATTTATTAATCCTTTCTTTGCTGCTTTAGGGTGGGATATTAATAATGAACGACAAATTTCTGATATTTATAAAGATGTTGTTCATGAAGATTCTTTAAAAATTAGCGACGCAAATAAACCCAAAGCACCTGATTATAGTTTTTGGGTTGGGGGAGTCAGAAAGTTTTTTGTGGAAGCGAAAAAACCCGCTGTTAATGTTGGTAAAAACATGAGTGCAGCCTTTCAAGTCAGACGTTATGGCTGGTCTGCAAAATTACCTTTAAGCATTTTAACAGATTTTGCAGAATTTGCAATTTATGATTGTCGAATTATGCCAAATAAAAATGATTCTCCATTGATAGCGAGAATCAAACATTTTCATTATACAGAATATGTGGAAAAATGGCCAGAGATTTATGATCTTTTTTCTAAGGAAGCTGTCTTAAATGGTTCTTTAGAAAGATTTGCAGAAACTAAAGTTAAAGCTGGGATTACTGTTGATCAAAAATTTCTCCAAGAAATTGAAATTTGGCGAGAAAATTTAGCGGCTAATATTGTTTGGAGAAATCCCCAAATTCAACAAAGAGAGTTAAATTTTGCTGTGCAAATGACGATTAATAGAATTGTCTTTTTACGCATTTGTGAAGATAGGGGAATTGAACCTTATCAACAGTTATATAATTTATTAAAGTTTGAAAATTTTTATCAAGAATTAGGGCGGTTATTTATCAATGCAGATTATCGCTATAATTCGGGTTTATTCCATTTTCAAGATGAAAAAGGACGTGAAAATCCTGATGATTTTACTTTGAATTTAACTATAGATGATGCTATTTTAACATTAATTATTAGAAAACTCTATCCTCCAGAAAGTCCTTATGAGTTTTCTGTGATTCCTGTGGAAATTTTGGGACAAGTGTATGAACAATTTTTAGGTAAAGTCATTCAAATATCTGCAAGTCGTCAAGCAGTTATTGAAGATAAACCGGAAGTTAGAAAAGCTGGAGGTGTTTATTATACTCCTAGTTATATTGTTGATTATATTATTAAACAAACTATTGGTAAGGTTTTAGAAAATAAGAAACCAGAAAAAATCCAAGATATAACAATTCTTGATCCTGCTTGTGGTTCGGGTTCTTTTTTAATTGTGGCGTATCAATTTCTCCTAGATTGGTATTTAGAACAATATCTGCAAAATCCCCAGAAATACAAAAATAAATTCTACCAAATTTCAGATCATCAATGGCGTTTAACCGCAAGTGAGAGAAAGCAGATTTTGTTAACTCATATTTATGGTGTTGATATTGATCAACAAGCGGTAGAGACGACTAAGTTATCTTTATTATTAAAGGTATTGGAAGGAGAATCAGGAGAAACAATTAGCAGACAATTACAGCTATTTAAAGAACGAGCTTTACCTGATTTAGACTATAATATTCAGTGTGGTAATACCTTGATAGACGGAGAATTTTATCAACATACTCAATTAAATTTTTTAGACGAAAATACGGCTTATAGAGTTAATATTTTTGACTGGAAATCGGCTTTTTCTGTTATTATGAAACGCGGTGGTTTTGATGTAGTTATTGGTAATCCTCCCTATATTAGAATCCAAGCTTTAAAAGAATGGGCTGCTTTAGAAGTTGCATTTTATAAACAGCAGTATGCTTCTGCTAGTAAGGGAAACTATGATATTTATGTTGTCTTTGTGGAAAAGGGATTAGAACTATTAAGAAAAGATGGCTATTTAGGTTTTATTTTACCCCATAAGTTTTTTAATGCTCAATATGGGGAA
>LJOT01000898.1 GCA_001672075.1 Anabaena sp. CRKS33 | reverse complement strand
CAAAGCAAAAGTTCCAGGTAAGAAGGGTTATCCCAGATTTCAAAAAAATAACCGTTCAGTTGAATATAAAACAAGTGGATGGAAACTTTTAGATGACCGTAAGCACATTACTTTCATGGATAAATGTGGAATTGGTCAGTTAAAATTAATTGGAACTTGGGATTTACATTTTTACCAGATTCAGCAAATAAAAAGAATTAGGATAGTTAAACGTTCTGATGGTTACTATATCCAGTTTTGTGTAGATGCAGAACGGAATATTGATGTTAATCCCACAGGTAAAACCGTTGGTTTAGATGTTGGTCTTAACAGTTTCTACACTGATTCTCAAGGGGATAAAATTGATAATCCCAGGTATTTGCGGAAATCAGAAAAATCTTTAAAACGATTACAAAAAAAAGTTAGTCGTAAAAATAAAGGTTCTAATAATCGAAAAAAAGCTATTAACCGTCTTGGTAGAAAACAT
>LJOT01000897.1 GCA_001672075.1 Anabaena sp. CRKS33 | reverse complement strand
CCGGAGCAGTAGAAAATATTAAGAATCTCTTGAAAACTGATGATAAAATCTACTTTCAAAATGGCACAATCAAATTTACAGGTTTAAAAAGGTCAATTGATTTAGTATCTGTAGATTTTGATTATGGTCTTAATCAACGAGTTTTACATAATATTACTCTTTCAATTAAACAAGGTGAAATGACGGCATTAATTGGTTCATCTGGTGCTGGAAAAACTACACTTGCAGATTTAATTCCTCGTTTTCATGATCCTAGTGATGGCTATATTTATGTAGATGAAGTTGATATTCGCAAATTTGAAATCAACTCTCTTCGTCGTCAAATAGCAGTTGTTAGTCAGGATACATTTATTTTCAATACTTCTGTTTGGAAAAATATTGCTTATGGTACACCAAAAGTAACGGAAACGGAAATTAAAGAAGCGGCTCGATTGGCAAATGCTCTAGAATTTATTTTAGAAATGCC
>LJOT01000896.1 GCA_001672075.1 Anabaena sp. CRKS33 | reverse complement strand
GAAGTTTTGTTAACTAATATATTTGATTTTCCTATTATAGAAAGATTTAACATTTTGTTAAATCTACTTTACAAATGTGCATATCTAAGGTATCCCTTTGTCTGCAAGGTCTTTAACCTCTGTGGCTGTATTAGTTATTTTACGCATAAGTTGATATACTTTTTTATCGAACCACTCCAGGCACAGAGAACACGGAGGAAGAAGTTTAGCAGATGTGTACATTTTAGGGTATGTTTTAAAGTTTGATGACTGGTATAATACTGCTTGTCCACGACTTGAAACTTTTGTAGGGACTTTGGGTATCTGGGGCTTGTCGTCTCTACAATCTTTAGGTCGGGTATATTTTTTGTAAAATGTCAGAAATGGAATATTTAGGTGATAATTAACAATTAAACAATTATTTATGTCAGTTACTACTCAACAATTAACTCAGTGGAAACAACAGGGACGGACGATTGTTGCGTTA
>LJOT01000895.1 GCA_001672075.1 Anabaena sp. CRKS33 | reverse complement strand
ATGTTTTCTACCAAGACGGTTAATAGCTTTTTTTCGATTATTAGAACCTTTATTTTTACGACTAACTTTTTTTTGTAATCGTTTTAAAGATTTTTCTGACTTCCGCAAATACCTGGGATTATCAACTTTATCACCTTGAGAATTAGTGTAGAAACTGTTAAGACCAACATCTAAACCAACAGTTTTACCTGTGGCATTGATGTCAATATTCCGTTCTGCATCTACACAAAACTGGATATAATAACCGTCAGAACGTTTAACTATCCTCACTCTCTTTATTTGCTGAATCTGGTAAAAATGTAAATCCCAAGTTCCAATTAATTTTAACTGACCAATTCCACATTTGTCTATGAAAGTAATGTGCTTGCGGTCATCTAAAAGTTTCCATCCACTTGTTTTATATTCAACTGAACGGTTATTTTTTTGAAATCTGGGATAACCCTTCTTACCTGGAACTTTTGCTTTG
>LJOT01000894.1 GCA_001672075.1 Anabaena sp. CRKS33 | reverse complement strand
CGGAGAGCGTTTTTTATTTAACTAGACTCTAGTTATTAACCGTTGATTGCAGGAGCGCTTAAAGCAACAGGAGCAACATCAGCAGCAGCCAAATCTAGAGGGAAGTTGTGAGCGTTACGCTCGTGCATTACTTCCATACCCAAGTTAGCGCGGTTGATTACGTCAGCCCATGTAGAAATTACACGACCTTGAGAATCAATGATGGATTGGTTGAAGTTAAATCCGTTCAAGTTAAAAGCCATTGTGCTTACACCTAAAGCTGTAAACCAGATACCAACTACTGGCCAAGCAGCTAAGAAGAAGTGTAAAGAACGGCTGTTGTTGAAGGAAGCGTATTGGAAAATCAAGCGACCGAAGTAACCGTGAGCAGCAACGATGTTATAGGTTTCTTCTTCTTGACCGAATTTATAACCGTAGTTTTGTGATTCGTTCTCGGTTGTTTCTTTAACCAAGGAAGAAGTTACCAAA
>LJOT01000191.1 GCA_001672075.1 Anabaena sp. CRKS33 | reverse complement strand
GAAATTTACAAAAAGCCACAATTGAGACACTTGAGCTTGTGTTGTGGATAGATGATGTTTTTGCTAAGTTCTAGATCAGTAGCTATTATATTCAATTAATAGACCATGCAATCACCGATTACAGTTGGTACTATTCTCCAAAATCGTTACCACATCATCCATATTATTGGACAAGGGGGATTTGGTAGAACCTATCTAGCAGAAGACCAAAGGCGCTTTAATGAGCTTTGTGTTCTCAAAGAGTTAATTGCTCCAGTTATGGAAACATCTGCTGGAGGGAAAGAACAGGAGTTATTTGAGCGCGAGGCTGCTATATTGTATCAAATACAGCATCCACAAGTTCCCAAGTTTCGAGAGAAATTTGCCCAAAATCAAAGATTGTTTTTGGTGCAAGATTTCGTAGTTGGTAAAACTTACCGCCATTTACTAAACGAACGTCTAAAGGTTGGAACAGCTTTTACAGAGGTAGAAGTATTACATTTATTACGCTTTTTATTGCCTGTTCTCAGTTATATTCACGGTCAAGGAATTATTCATCGTGACATCTCTCCAGAGAACGTTATTCTACGCGAAAACGATTCCTTGCCTGTATTAATTGACTTTGGCGTAGTCAAGGAATTAGCTACTAAATTACAGTCTTCCATCCCTAGTTCGGTGACAACTGTGGGAAAATTAGGTTACGCGCCTAGTGAGCAAATGCAAACGGGTAGGGTATATCCTAGTAGTGATTTATATGCGTTAGCTGTAACGGCCATAGTTTTGTTGACTGGGAAAGAACCAGGGGATTTATTTGATGAACAAGAACTGAGATGGAATTGGCAAATATGGGTAAATGTGACACCAGAATTAGCTGATGTTCTCCAGCGAATGTTGTCTCATAAGCCGGGAGACCGTTATCAAAGTGCTACTGATGTTACTCAAGCACTGCTAAATGTAGGCCATGGGCACCTATCTGCCCCTAATAATCTATCTTACCTACAAACTATCGCTGTCGGTAATCGTCCTGAACCTAGATCAAAAATACCTCAACAGCCAGAAATTTCGGATTCTAGTCAAAGTGCGTCTATTTTAGATCATCCTTTGGTGTTGGGAGTAATTGGTTTTATTGTGATTATTTTAGCGGGATTCGGTTCTTGGACATTCGTAACTTCACTTAAAACCCAGTCTCGTTCAGCACCGGAAACTACAACAACACCACAATCCTTTCCTTCCCCCGTTATTCCCAGTGGTAACAAATTAACACCAAGCCCTAGCTCTACAGATACCAGTAGTGAACCTGTTATTATTCGCCAACGTCTCAAATTAGACAAGTCTAACACGGTAGAAATCGAGGGAGTAATCAGGAAAAATGATTTAATTCAATATACTTTGGCGGCTAAAGCTGGAGAAAAATTAACTGTATCCGTAAATGAAGATAGTGGTATTGTCATCAGGATTTTTAATCCTAATGGTGAAATCATTAATACTCAATATCAACAATCTACTTCCCATGAGGGAATATTGCCTGATAATGGCAGATATATTATTCAATTGGGTTTATCTAGCACAGAGTCCAAGGCTAATTATAGTTTAAATGTGGCTTTAGAACCACTAAAGCCACTGGAAACCCCTACCCCAATAGAAACCCCTACTCCAACAGAAACCCCCACCCCAATAGAAACTCCTACCCCAATAGAAACTCCTACCCCAATAGAAACTCCTACCCCAATAGAAACCCCTACCCCAATAGAAACTCCTACCCCGACGGAAACCCCCACCCCAATACAAACCCCCACATCAGGATTTAATGGGACTAATTAACGCTAAATTATGAAAAGAACCTCAGATTTGACGCAAAACAGCAAGTAGGGGTAATTCATGAATTACCCCTACGCAATGACAGGGTTTACAGCCTACTTTTTTACGCATTAAGTCATCATTTGCAGCCAAAACATTGTTGAAAACTTTACTGATTACGGGAACTGATACGGAAGCTGGTAAAACCGTTGTCACAACGGCTTTAGCCGCTTATTGGCAAAAATACTATCCTCAGCGCAGTTTAGGAATTATGAAGCCAATTCAATCGGGTATGGGAGATAGGGAACTGTATCAAACTCTGTTTAGTCTTGAACAGTCGCCAGCAGAAATTACACCTTTGTATTTTCAAGCACCTCTAGCCCCACCTATAGCCGCTGCTAAGGAAAATCGCCAAGTTGATTTGGCCGTAGTTTGGCGAACTTTGTTAGCTTTACAAAAAAAACGTGATCTGGTATTAATTGAATCCTTGGGTGGTTTAGGTTCACCGATTACTGATGAGTTAACAGTAGCTGATTTAGCAGGAGAATGGCGATTACCGACAATTTTGGTTGTACCTGTGAGATTGGGAGCGATCGCAAATGCTGTTGCTAATGTAGCATTAGCTAGACAAGCTAAAATCGCCCTGCGTGGTATTGTTCTTAATTGTATCCAACCGCGACAGGAGGAAGAAATTACTGATTTAACTCCAGTCAGGTTAATTCAATCATTGACAAATATACCAGTTTTAGGTTGTGTTCCCTATGTCGAAAATCCCCAAGATTTAGAAAAACTTGCGGAAATTGCTGCTGGTTTGGATTGGGAAACATTATATGCCAATCCTCAATAATTTCTCAACAATGAGATTCCCGACTTTTTTAATAAGTCGGGAGTATTAAATTTTCAACTTTCAATTTTTAAGTAATAATATGGTTTCTACATTTCCTCTGGCTTCAACAGTAAATCTCAAAAATGTGCGGTTAGAAATTCGGGCTTTACAACCGCAATTAGTCGAGTGGAGACGACAAATTCACCAAAAACCAGAATTAGGTTTTCAGGAAAAAATCACCGCTGAATTTATTTCCCAAAAGTTGCAAAATTGGGGAATTGAACATCAAGTAGGAATTGCTCAAACGGGAATTGTAGCTATTATTAAAGGAGAAAAATCTACCCATGGTAAAGTATTAGCAATTCGGGCTGATATGGATGCTTTACCTATTCAAGAACTCAATGAAGTTCCCTATTGTTCTCAACGGGATGGGATAATGCACGCTTGTGGACATGATGGACATACAGCGATCGCTCTCGGTACAGCCTATTATCTTCATCAGCACCGTCAAGACTTGAACGGGACTGTAAAAATTATCTTCCAACCCGCAGAAGAAGGTCCAGGTGGAGCAAAACCCATGATAGCCGCAGGTGTACTTAATAACCCTGATGTTGATGCCATCATCGGTTTACATTTATGGAATAATCTGCCTTTAGGGACGGTGGGAGTCCGCCCCGGAGCATTAATGGCCGCCGTGGAATTATTCCGCTGTACCATTTTCGGTAAAGGTGGACATGGAGCAATTCCCCATCAAACCGTAGATTCTTTAGTGGTAGCGGCACAAATAGTCAGTGCTTTACAAACCATTGTCTCCCGTAATATTAACCCCCTTGATTCCGCAGTTGTGACAGTAGGAGAACTCCACGCAGGGACAGCAGTTAATGTAATTGCTGATACCGCAAAAATGGGCGGAACCGTCAGGTATTTTAATCCTGATTTAGCAGGTTTTTTTAAAGAACGCATAGAAAAAATTATTGCGGGAATTTGTCAAAGTCACGGTGCAAATTATGACTTAGATTATATCCATCTTTATCCACCTGTGATCAATGATGCTGACATAGCTGCATTAGTGCGTTCAGTAGCCCAGGAAGTGATAGAAATCCCCATTGGTGTATTCAGCGAATGTCAAACCATGGGCGGGGAAGATATGTCATTTTTCTTACAAGAAGTTCCTGGTTGTTACTTTTTTCTGGGTTCTGCAAATGCAGAGAAAAAATTAGATTATCCTCATCATCATCCCCGATTTGATTTTGATGAAACCGCTTTACCTATGGGTGTGGAAATGTTTGTGCGTTGTGTAGAAAAGTTTTTTGCTTGAAAACTCCTAGAAAAAAAGAAGGTTTTTCTAGATATTTTACGTAAGTCCTAATTGATACTAAGTTCTGGAAGCAGAGCCAAAAGAACACCATTCCCAGTCTCCGACTGGGAACGAGAATAGTGTAAATATGTAAATATTTTATAAATTGCTAGTATTATAATGCAAATGTGACCTTAAAATACAAAAAAGTCTCGTTTAAGAAGAGATAAGATGGCTGCTGGCTTTTATTTTGACAATTTTGAACCATTTATGCAATATCAAACAAGTGGTACAAGTAGTAATAGTATGGGAGACAATTCTTTAGGTAGCTTTTTATCAGATTTTCAACGGCAGATGCTGTTAAAATCATTACAAGAAAACTGCTCTCAATCCCAGCGTCAACGGATTCAAATTATGTTGTTAGCAGACGAGGGGATACCTCAAGCAGAAATTTGTCAAATTGTGGGGTGTTGTCCCGCAACCGCTAGACATTGGATACACATAGCTCGTCAGGGAATGGCGCATCAATGGCAAGATAGTCCAATTGGTCGCCCTAAATCAGTTAGGGATGAGTATTTACACCGTTTAAAAGAATTATTGTACAGTAGTCCTCGTAATTATGGTTATATTTTTGAACACTGGACATTAAATCGTTTGCATAAACATCTCTACCAAGAATTTGGCTTTAAAGTGAGCGATCGCCATTTTAAGCGACTTCTCAAACAAATGGGCTTATCCACTCGACCGAAATCCAGCCATAATCAACAAAATAGCCCAAAATCAGCCGCAGAACCCAAAATAGCCATTGCTGACCTTAAAAAAGCAAATACCGCCGATTCCTCCGAAATTATACCTATTAATTTTCACAAAGCAGTCAAGGATTTAGACATTTATGGTGCACAATGTCCCCGCTCAATTAGTATCTCTGGAACAAATCAACAATATATTAGGGTATTCACTGACCGCAGAAGAATTTTATCACTATCTTCCTGAACTTCAACCTATCAACCCTAAAGTCGGCAAATTCTGGACAGGAAAGAATATTGAACCGGGGATTTACATTATCATTACAGGCAAAGTCAGACTATTAGATGATAACGACGAATTAATTACTACCCTAGAACCTGGAGCATCTTTCGGTGAATTTACCTTATTTCCCCAATCTCAATTTCCGCCTTATGCAGCCAGAGCTTCAGCAAATTTACAGTTATGTTTCTTGCCAGAAAAGTTACTATTGCCATTAATAGCCAAGTATCCCCAAATTCGAGAACATTTATGGCAGAAAGCATACTCCCCAGAAACGCAGATTATACAAGCAGATTATACACCGATAAAACCAAACCCACCAGAGAACGACAATTCAAATTCAGATTCAACCCCCTATTTAACCTCAGAATCAAAAGAATCAAAAATTAATAAAGCCTATTTTCCCAGTCCCAGACAACGGGTAGGGCATTTATGGCAAAAGGTAATGGGGCGCTATCCATTCTTTGCTCAACAGAGTGGTTCTGACTGTGGAGCAGCTTGTTTAGTTATGGTGTCCAGGTATTGGGGGAAACGTTTTAGTGTAAATCGCTTGCGTGATATTGCTAATGTAGACCGCAATGGTGCCTCCTTAAGAGGGTTATTAACAGCAGCAGAAAGTCTAGGTTTTGCCACTAGACCTGTCAAAGCTAGTTTAAAGCAGTTAGCAAAGCAAAAATTACCTGCTATTGTTCACTGGGAAGGCAAACATTACATAGTGGTCTACGAAATTACCCCTAAATATGTAATTGTGGCCGACCCCGCTATTGGTCAACGCACCCTCACCCATAAGGAATTTAACAGCGACTGGACCGGTTATACATTGTTGTTACAACCGACAGCAATGCTCAAAGAAACAAAAGAGACATCTACACCTTTTTGGCAGTTTTTCGAGTTAATAAAACCCCATTCCTTAGTCATGTTGGAAGTATTTATCGCTTCCATATTTATCCAGATATTTGGCTTAATCACCCCCCTATTTACCCAATTAATTTTAGATCGGGTAGTGGTGCAACGGTCAGAACTGACCCTGACAACAGTAGGAATAGGATTGTTAATTTTTAGCCTTTTTCGGGTGGCCATGACCGGTTTAAGGCAATATCTTTTAGATCATACAGCCAATCGCATAGACTTAGCATTAATTGTCGGTTTTATTCGTCATACATTGCGTTTACCCCTGAGTTTTTTTGAGACTCGTTATGTGGGAGATATTATTTCTCGTGTGCAGGAAAACCGCAAAATTCAACGCTTTTTATCGGGTGAAGCATTATCAATTCTCCTAGATTTATTCACTGTCTTTATCTATGTAGGCTTGATGTTTTGGTACAGTTGGAAAATGGCATTATTAGCTTTAATAATTGTCCCACCCTTTGCCTTATTAGCCTTAATTGCCACACCCTTTTTACAAAGGATTTCCAGAGAAATATTCAATGCAGTTAACCAAGAAAGTAGTTACTTAATAGAAGCTTTAACTGGTGTGCGAACAGTCAAAGCCACAGCAGTAGAACAAACAGTAAGATGGCATTGGGAAGAGTTATTAAATAAAGAGATAAAAACCAACTTTTCCGGGCAAGTTATCGGCAATCGTTTACAAATTTTTAGTAACACAATTGAAGCAATAGCTACCACAGCTTTATTATGGTTTGGGGCATATTTAGTAATTCATAATCAGTTAACCGTGGGACAACTAGTAGCATTTAATATGCTCCTGGGTAATATTATTAATCCCTTCCAACGGTTAATTGTCCTCTGGAATGAATTGCAAGAAGTTGTGATTGCAGTCGAAAGAATTAACGATGTTTTAGACACAGAACCAGAAGAAGACTTACAAAATCAATCACGGCAGAATTTACCACCAATTCAGGGGCATATTCGCTTTGAAAACGTCACATTTCGCTATCATCCAGAAAGCGATATTAATATATTAGAAAACCTCAGTTTTGAAATCAAACCCGGACAAATGGTAGCCTTAGTGGGACGCAGTGGTTCAGGAAAAACCACCATTTCTAAATTAGTTATCGGCTTATATCCCCCCACAGACGGTAAAGTTTTAATTGACGGACAAGATATTACCAGTCTTTCCTTGCGTTCTTTTCGACAACAAATTGGTGTAGTTGACCAAGACACATTTTTATTTGGTGGAACAATTCGAGAAAATATCAGTTTAGGACATCCAGGAATACCTTTATCAGAAGTAATTGCAGCAGCAAAAATGGCTGGTGCTGATGAATTTATCAAAAAATTACCCATGGGTTATGAAAGCCAAATTGGTGAAGGTGGAGGTTTATTATCTGGTGGACAAAGACAGAGAATAGCCATTGCTAGAGCATTATTAGGTAATCCCAAATTATTGGTTTTAGATGAGGCAACTTCTCACTTAGATACCGAATCAGAAAGAATAATTCAACAGAATTTTAACACAATTCTCAAAGGAAAAACTACTTTAATAATTGCCCATCGTCTTTCCACCGTGCGAAATGCCGATTTAATTTTGGTACTAGATAGAGGTGTGTTAATTGAAAGTGGTACTCATGAGGAATTAATGGCTAAAAAAGGACATTATTTCTATCTAAATCAACAGCAATTACAAACACTAACGTAGGTTGGGTTGAGCCATAGCGAAACCCAACAATGATTTAATAATGATTATAGTTGGGTTTC
>LJOT01000190.1 GCA_001672075.1 Anabaena sp. CRKS33 | reverse complement strand
TCTAAATTCTAAATTCTAAATTCTAAATTCTAAATTCTAAATTCTAAATTCTAAATTCTAAATTCTAAATTCTAAATTCTAAATTCTAAATTCTTTCGTCCCGCGTAATAAACCAAAGCGAACTAACCCAGTTTCATAACCTCGACGCATTAACCCTAAAGATAATGCTCCTTGAATTGTACTCCAACCCGCCATTAATAAACCTATAAATGCTTGGGGAGTGAAGGCCGAATCAATTACCACATTCCAAAAAGGTGCAACTGCGGTTGACCAATCAGCGGTGCGAATATTATTTAATGGTAATTGCCAAGCGATCGCTTCATACTCCGCTAAAGAAATTACATACGGTAAACAATAGACCCTGTAAATGTCCTCCAAGTGCTTTTGTTCATCCCCTGTCAGTGGTAACTTATCCGTATTCCGATGACACCATGTCACCATAATCAAAGTCCCACCAGGCTTTAACACGCGATAGCACTCTTGTAAAAACTTAGTTTTATCCGGCATATGTTCACCGCTTTCCAGTGACCATACCAAATCAAAAGAATCGTCATCAAAGGGCATTTCCTGGGCATTGGCCACCATGAATCTAGTCTTTTGACTCAAATTCATTGCCAAGGACCTTTCCATGGCTCTAGCGGCTTGTACAGGACTCAATGTAATTCCCGTGGCATTAGCCCCAAACTTTTCAGCCAAGTATAAAGAACTACCACCAATTCCACAACCCACATCCAGGATATTTTTAGCACCTTTAACATCTGCCCAATGTAACAATTCTTCAATTAAATCAATTTGTGCTTGACGGCGTTCTTTCACCTGTTTACCATCTACACCATAGTAACCGTGGTGCATATGTTCCCCCCAAATCTGCTCCCATAAACCGGAGGAAGCATCGTAAAATTCCCGAATTTGCTTGTAAAGTATTTGACTCATTGATTTATTAATAAATAAAGATCACAGGAAATTAAAAAAAACTTATTGATATGCTACCATCTATGTTTTTAATTAGATAGGGATATTTTTGCCTGGGAATAACTCATTAATTCTACCTTGCGAAGATGTCAAAATAGCCTAAGGACACAAAGTTTATTTATTTTTCATTTTTTCTTACTTATGACTGTTGCTCGGACAATTTGTTTGGGGTTTATCGCTGTCATTCTCTTGGGAACAATTCTCTTAACCATGCCTTTTTCTACTGGTAATGGTAATTGGAATGATCCTGTTGTTGCATTATTTACTTCCACTTCCGCAGTTTGTGTGACTGGTTTAGCAGTGGTAGACACTGGTACTGATTTTTCCTTTTTAGGTCAATTGTTTATTGCTCTTTTGGCCCAAATTGGTGGTTTGGGATATATGACAACTACCACATTTTTGATGTTATTAATAGGCAGAAAATTTGATTTGCGACAAAAAGTAGCAATTCAACAAGCTTTAGATCGTCCAGGGATGAGTGGAAGCGCTCAAATTATCCGTTCTATTATTGCGACTACCCTATTATTTGAAATCACGGGAGTATTGCTACTAATGATAGCTTTTGTCCCGGAAAAAGGTTGGCAAGAGGGAACTTGGTTAGCAATATTTCATAGTGTTAGTGCGTGGAATAATGCTGGTTTTAGTCTATTTAAAGACAATTTAATTAGTTATCAATCTTCTCCTTTAGTGATTTTAACAATTGGCACATTAATTATTTTTGGAGGTATTGGTTATCAGGTAATTTTGGATATGTATTTGTGGTTAAGAGATAGCTTTACTTATCAAGGTAATCGGATTATCAAAAAAAATAGTTGTTTAATGTTTTCTCTGGATTTTAAAGTTGCTACTAGCACGACGTTAATATTATTAGCACTAGGAACAATTGCTATTTTATTGATAGAAATTAGAGATAATAGCACCTTTGAAAAATTAGATTTATCTGGAAAATTATTGGTTGCTTGGTTTCAGTCAGTTACTACCAGAACCGCTGGTTTTAATAGTATTGATATTGGAAAAATGACTAATGCTGGATTGTTCATTATGATTGCGCTCATGTTTATTGGTGCAAGTCCTGGAGGTACAGGAGGAGGAATCAAAACCACAACTTTACGAGTTATTACCAGTTGCACAAAGGCAATTTTGCAAGGTAAAGAAGAGGTATTATTATATAATCGCAAAATTGCCATCTCATTAATTTTAAAAGCCGTAGGTGTAGTATTTGGTTCATTAGCAACTGTGATTGTTTCCACGGTTTTAATTAGTATTACTGACCCGGAATTTCCTTTTATTCAGATTCTCTTTGAAGTAGTATCGGCCTTTGGTACAGTGGGACTTTCTACAGGTATTACAGCTAATGTTTCTACCGCAGCCAAATTAATTTTAATTCTCACCATGTATATTGGTCGAGTTGGTATTTTACTATTAATGTCATCCATACTAGGTGATCCTCGTCCTAGCAGAATTCATTATCCTGAAGAAAATCTCCTTGTAGGATAATTACCAATTGATACCGAACTCAGATAAAATTGATTAACGTCATCACAAAACCTTCAAAAACCTATTCAGGAAATATCATTTTTATGTCAGTGATTACCATTCGGGAACAACAGCAAACAGCAACAGGATTTGCAGCTAGTCTCAGTTTTGGTGACGGTGAATATGACATTATTATCACTGACCCCTTCACTCCCCAGGAAGAACGGGAATTAGAATGGTATTTTGAAGAGTGGCTGGTTTATCCCATTGTGGATACAGTCAAAGCCGAAAGAGCAAAAGATAGCGTTAAAACCTACGGTGAAAAGCTGTTTAAACAAGTTTTTCACGATAATAAAGCATACAGCAAATATCAACAACTCAAAAATAATCTCAGTCAAGTACAAATAGAAATAGTTAGTAAAACGCCGGAATTTCAAGCATTGCATTGGGAAGCATTGCAAGACCCCGATTTTCCTCGACCTTTAGCTGTAGATTGTGTAATGCTGCGGAAAAGCGTTAACCCTGCTGTTGGGTCTGTAAATTTGCCAACTTCTCCAGTTATTAACTTGCTGGTAGTGGTAGCGCGTCCTGACGAAGAAAAGGACGTAGGTTATCGGACAATTTCCCGTCCCATGTTGGAATTAATCGAAAATGGTAAATTACGGGTAAATGTAGAGTTGCTGCGTCCGGGAACATATCAGGCATTATCCGAGCATTTGGAGGCAAAGGGCGCGAATTTTTATCACATCATCCATTTGGATATGCACGGGGCGTTATTGACTCATGAACAGGTTGAAAAACCCAGTGCAGTTAATCGTTATTTGTTCAAAGGACGCTATGGACGGGATGATTTGCAGCCTTTTGAGGGTGTGAAGGCGTTCTTGGCGTTTGAGGGGGAGAATCAAGGGAAGGTTGATTTGGTGGAAGCGTCGGAATTAGCCGCTTTGTTGACTGGTAAAGGTATTCCTGTATGTATTCTCAATGCTTGTCAGTCGGGTAAGCAAGTGAAATCACCTCTCCCTCAAAATAATGTAGAGACGTTCCATGGAACGTCTCTACAAAACACAACAACATCTCTACAAAATACAGAAGAAGAGGTCAGAGAAACCAGTTTAGGTAGTCGGTTGATGAGTGCGGGAATGCAGATGGTGGTAGCAATGGGTTATTCTGTCACTGTGACTGCGGCTAAGTTGATGATGGAACATTTATATAAACATTTGTTTGCTGATAAACCTATCACGGAAGCTATTAGATTAAGTCGGCGAGAATTGTTTAATGATAAGGAACGGAAAGCCTATTTTAATAAGTTAATTAAATTAGAAGATTGGTTATTACCTGTGGTTTATTATAACCAGGCGGTGAATTTTAATTTATGTCAGTTTACTCCAGAAGAAGAAGAGAAATATTTTGAAACTGTTGGTAGTCAATATCGGTTTGCTTTACCGACTTATGGCTTTGTCGGGCGAGATTTGGAAATTCTCAAAATAGAGAAGGCATTGTTAAAAGACAATGTTTTATTGTTAAAAGGAATGGGAGGAACGGGAAAAACAACACTGTTAAATTATCTGCGGGAATGGTGGCAGAAAACCAACTTTGTTAAAAATGCCTTTTATTTTGGCTACGATGAAAAAGCCTGGACACTCGACCAAATTTTATTTGTTATTGGGCAAAAAATATATAAAAATTTTGAATTTGCCAGTTTTCAAGCAATGAGTCAAAGGGCGCAAATAGAGAAATTAGTCGCCAAATTGCGGGCTGAAAATTACGCTGTGATTTTAGATAATTTAGAATCAGTTACAGGACAACAATTAGCGATACAAAATACATTACCAGAAACAGAACGGAATCAAATCCGCGATTTTATTAAGCGGTTGGTTGGTGGTAAAACTTTGGTAGTTTTGGGTTCACGCAGTCGGGAAGAATGGTTACAGCAAAAAACTTTTAAATTCAATCTTTATGAATTACAAGGATTAGATCAAGAAGCGCGGACGGAGTTAGCTGAGAAGATTTTAGAAATAAATTTACCTAGACAAAAAATTGAGAAAATTCGCCAAGATGGGGATTTTCAGAAGTTAATGAAGTTGTTAGCTGGTTATCCCTTAGCGATGGAAGTTGTGTTAGCGAATTTGCAAAAGCAAACTCCACAGAAAATTTTACAGGGTTTGCAAGCAGCGGATGTAAATTTAGATGTTGCTAGTGAGGATAAGACTAAGAGTATTTTAAAATGTGTGGAATATTCTTACAGTAATTTATCACCAGAAGCACAAAAAATACTGATTTGTTTAGCTCCTTTTAGTGGGTTTATATTTCGTGGAAATATGCCTGATTATATTAAGGAGTTACAGAAATTAGAATCTTTTAAAAATTACCAGTTTGATAAATTTGATGATGCTGTTCAGGAGGCAATTAACTGGGGTTTATTATCCCCAATGGATAAAGATTCACCTCGATTAACAATTCAGCCTGTATTTCCCTACTTCTTGAAGACTAAATTAGCCACAGTGGACACTGCAACTTGTGAAGCTTTGCAAGAGGGATTTAAAAACCATTATTTAGGTTTAGCTAGTTATTATAATCAGTTAATGGAATCTAAAGATGCCCAAGAACGACAATTGGGGATATTTTTCTGTAAGCTGGAATATGAAAATCTTTATCAGGGGTTACAAATATGTTTAGAGAAGCAAGAAACAATAGCAATATTTATATATCTGTATGAATACTATACACTAATTAATAATATCCAGGATTGCTTGCTGCTTACAGAATATGTATGTAAAAAATTGAAATCTTATTCATTCACAAATATTAGTATTTTGGGTGATGAAGTTGGACTTGTATATGAAAGGTTAGCTAATAGTTACATAGAATCAAAACAATATCAAGAAGCCAAAATAATTTATCAAGAATTGTTGGAAATGTATGAATTATTAAAAAATGAAGAAAAAAGACAAAAAGAACAATGGAAAGCAACCGTTTATCATCAACTAGGTAAAACTTGTTTACAAATACGGGAATATGCCCAAGCACGGGACTTTTATCAACTAGCTTTATCTATCAAAATCGAATTTGGGGATAGATATTCTCAAGCTGGTACTTACCACAATTTGGGAATAGTAGCCCAAAAGATGCGTGAATATGTAGAAGCACGGGACTATTATCAACAAGCTTTATCTATCTTTATCGAATTTGGTGATCGCCTTTCTCAAGCTAAAACCTACCACAATTTGGGAAGAGTAGCCCAAGAAATGCGGGAATATGCCCAAGCACGGGACTATTATCAACAAGCTTTATCTATTAAAATCGAATTTTGCGATCGCTATTCTCAAGCCTCAACCTATGGACTATTAGGGTTGCTTGCAGAAGCACAAGAAGATTATACAGAAGCTAGAACAAATTTACAAAAAGCCTTAGAGATATATATTGAATATAAAGATGAATATAGGGCGAATATTACGAGGGAGATTTTAGAGAGATTACCAGAGTAAAATGTAAGGGTTTAACATTGCTCATTGGTGTCAACTTAACGTAAAACCCATAGCCCGTCTGGGAATGAATTTCCAGTCTAATAGCAGAAGTCATCTAAAGATGACTAAAGAACCTGAAAATTGTTTAGTAAACTTTAGTTTACTTTGGCTAAAAGCCTGTGAAATTCATTTCTGGGTGGGTGTGGAAGCCAACAGATAAGCCATTTTTAGCTCAAAGGAATAAAATATGAAAGTACATATTGATGAAGAAGCGGATGCTTTATATTTACGTCTTGATGAATCCAAAATTATTGAATCAGAAGAAGTTTATCCAGGAATTGTACTTGATTTTAATGAACAAAATCAGGTTGTAGGTATTGAGGTTTTACAGTTATCTAGTAGGATAAATCTGACAACAAAGAATATAAAAGTTGAAATTTCTCAATCTTGAATTATAGAAAAATTATTACTTTCTGATTCAGGTATATTATGTCCTAACTCCAATCCTAAAACAATCCATTCTTCCAAAGATTGTTTTAATTCTTCTCGACAATTTTCAATTGTAGGTGCATTGGCATATAAACCTTGTAATTCAGGGACTTCAGCGTAAAAAGTACCATCATCTAAAAGTTCATATTTGGCTCGGTTTAAGGCTGCTTGAATGTAGTTTGTTAGCATTATTTTGTCTAATAAGATTTTGCCCAAAACTATCTCTATATCTACTCTGCTTCTAAATTTGGCGTTATTTGCTGTGAACCGTGAATAACAGCCAGCGCTTCTATTTCCCCAGATTTGATGTAGTAAATTATTCGATATGCACCTTCAATTATTTCACGGATTTCCTGGGTTGCAAACTCTGGTACAATCCGACCTGAAAACGGAAAATTAGCTATTTGTTCAGAACGCCTAGTTAATCTGTCAATTACTCTAGCCGCATATTGTGGAGAATTTGGGGAAATATAGGTATAAATTGCCGAAAGATTCTCTACGGCTGTTTGTGTCCAATAAACTTTCACTCTGGTAATCCAAATTTAGCTCTAACTTCCTGTACAGAAATTAATCTACCAGCTTGACTGTCAGCAAGTCCAGCCTCAACTACTTGCCTAACATAAATCTCATACATCAAATCATCCCAAGTAAAATTATCCGGTAATCTGTCAATTAATTTCTGGGCTTCTGTTTTAATGTTTAATTTTTCCATATTTTTAGCTCAAATCTAGCTCTCTGATTACATTGTAGGCTGAAAATTAAAAATCTACTTAAATTATATCACAAACCTGATAAACGCTGTAAAAATTCCGTGTGTTCTGGTGAATTTAATCCTGTTTGCAATACTTCTAAAACTTTAACCATATCTCCTGCTAATAATGCTGTTACAGATAACCATAATCCGGGCATAACTTGACTTTTAATAATTCCTTCTGTATCAGGTTTCAGTAATATATATTCACTGTCATGTAACCCAAACCAATCTAATTTATTTTCTAAACTCTGCCAAACAAGATATTCTTGAATACCGTTCCGTTTATAGGCTTTTTTCTTATCATATAAATCATAAGCTGCACTGCTGGCGGCAATTTCCGCGACTAATTCCGGTGCGCCTTCAATATAATCATCATCGGTAATTCGAGATTTTCCACCCAAACTTTCATCAATTAATAAAACTCCATCGGGTTGAGGT
>LJOT01000482.1 GCA_001672075.1 Anabaena sp. CRKS33 | reverse complement strand
CAGGCTAGGGAGTGGTTGTTAAATACAATCACTACCATCACGCAAAGGATATCTTTTCCATAATTTTCTGTAGGGGGCATAATACTTTTATGCCCTTTTTTGTTTTAATATTGGTAGTTTTGAAAAAATTCCAACTAAAATAGATTTGACTCCTAAATATTCTTGGGAAAATTTAGTGGAAATCATGGTAGATCATGATCTAAATGAATTAAGTAAAAATGATTGATAATTTGTTCAATGTTTAAAGTTGTTGTTGATGTTACTCCAATTGATTCTCAACCCAGTGGTGTGGGTTTATATGTTTTTAATTTAGTAGAAGCTTTATCTAAATTAGAACATACAGAATCTTTTGACTCTTTTGAATTAGGATTAGGTTATCAACCTGGATTAAAAAATTGGTTGAAAGGAAAATTGGATTTCCCAGAAAATTTGCAGCATTATTCAAATCTTTATCAAATTCCCATACCCGTTCGTCTTTCTAATCTTTTTTTAGATTATTTACCTCAAATTTTTCCTCATTACCTTGAGCCGATTTTAGAAAAACCTAATATTTTTCATGGGACTAACTATACAGTTTATCCCTATCAAAATATTCAGAAAATTATGACTATTTATGATTTAAGTTTTATCCGATATCCAGAATATGTTAATTCTGTGGTAAAACAATATACAAAAAGATTAATTAAATGTCTTGAATGGACAGATTTAATTATTGCTATTTCCGAAAGTTCTAAACAGGATATTATTAATTATTTGAAAGTTCCCTCAGAAAAAGTTATTGTCACTCCCCTTGCTAGTCGCTATAATGCTAACTTTTTATCTACTTTAAATCTAGAAAAAGAAGTTAAAAATATAAATTATGATTTATCTAAACCTTATCTTTTATTTGTTAGTACCATAGAACCCAGAAAAAATATCAATGCTATAATAGCAGCATTTAATTTCTTAAAAAAGAGATATAAAATAGAACACCAATTAGTATTAATTGGTAGAAAGGGATGGAATTATGAACCAATATTTACAGCTATTGAAAATTCTCCTTGGAAAAAGGAAATACATCATCTTGACTACTTATCTAATGAATTAGTAGCATTATTTTACTCAAAAGCGGAGGTGTTTCTGTATCCTTCTCATTATGAAGGATTTGGTTTACCAGTGTTAGAAGCAATGACTTTAGGTACTCCTGTCATTACCTCTAATATTTCTTCAATTCCCGAAGTTACAGGAAATGCAGCTATACTAATTGATCCTAATGATTATATGCAATTAGCTGAAGCTATACTACAAGTTATTAGCGATTCTCAGCTACGACAAAACTTGATTAATAAAGGAAAAATAAGAGCAGATTTATTTTCTTGGGAAAGAACAGCAAAAGAAACTTTAAAAGCTTATAAAAGTATTATTTAATGAACATGATAGATTCTCATCAATTAATCATCAATTTATCCATTATCTTCTCTCAACCAACAGGGATAAGCAACTATGCTAAAAATCTTTTTCCTTATTTAAAATCTCTCAATCCTACACTATTAACAGCAGAAAAATACCCTAATTATAACTGCTATTCAGTCCCCAATAATCTTACCCCTGCGGACGGTACAAAAGGACATTTAAACCGCTTATTATGGACACAATTTCAACTACCGAAAATCTATCAAAAGCTGAAATCGCAACTTTTATTTTCCCCTATCCCCGAAGCACCTTTATATACTAACTGTCGTTTTATAGTCATGTCTCACGACATGATTCCATTACGCTTTCCTAAACGCTTTTCACCGCTGACACCATATCATCTTTACTATGTTCCCCAAGTTCTTAACCAAGCACAACATATTATTTGTAATTCCCACGCAACAGCTAAAGATTTA
>LJOT01000189.1 GCA_001672075.1 Anabaena sp. CRKS33 | reverse complement strand
AGACACCTGGTGAAAATTAAAAAATTAAATATGTGTTATCTGTAACTCTTGTAGAAACGTTCCATGGAACGTCTCTACATTTTTTGTTTTATTTTTCCCAGAAATTTGACTTAACCCCCATATACCTGCGGCCAAGTTGTCAGTAAAAATACTATAACCGCGCTGATAGCTAGGACACCTTGAATCAAATTTCCCACCACCGTTCCCACAGTAATTCCGATACCAGCTTTTACCGCAGGCCATAATCGTCTTTGGTAAAGGAACTCACCCACAATTGCACCTAATAATGGTCCAAATAGAATACCTAATAACGGTCCACCAAATGGTAAAGCAGGTAATAATCCAAAAAATCCCATTAACAAGCCCACAAAAGCGCCCATTTGTCCCCACTTACTAGCACCGGCTTGTTTTGCACCAATGTAACCAGCAAGGAAATCAACTCCCGTACTTAGAAGTAAAACAATGATTGTCACAAGCAGGGGAATTTTAATAGCAGCAAAGGAATGACTGACCACTCCCCAGATGATAATAGATATTAAAATCAGGCTGCTTCCAGGGATAGCAGGAACTACAGCACCAATAATTCCCACCAACATTATAGCCAATAATAGCCAATAAATAATCTGCATAATTAATTGAGGAGTTGGAAGTTAGGAGTCAGAAGGAAGAAACAAAGTACTCATTACTAAGAATGACAGCTAAATTAGATTCGCAAAAACCATTTATTTTGACTTATAAAAATGTGATGATCGAAAACCTGGGTTGAGATATAGAGTCTTGAGAGGGGAGAGTGTCAAAATTACCCACTCCTCCATCATCAATATACAACTTACAGCAATTTTAATGTACTTATACCACACTTTTGTTTTTATATTCCTTTCTTCCTTTGCGACTTTGCGCCTTGGCGTGAGACTTGAAAATGTGGTTTATTTACCTAAAAATCACTGTAATTAGTTTAATTATCCCTTCGCGCTTTTGCTCCTGCGCGTCTTGGTGGGAAACCTTGAGCAAAAATAAAGCATAATTAACCATTATCAAAATTATCAAACCCAGAAAAAACATTATGAACACACAACCCCTCCCCCTCCGCGTCGGAGTTCTCGGTTTTGGTGGACTCGGCCAAGCAGCAGCCAAACTCCTTTCCAGCAAACAGGAAATGATTCTCGTCGCAGCCGCAGACCAAAAAGGTTACGCTTACTCTAGAGAAGGCTTAAACACCCAAAGTTGTATCACAACCTACCAAAATCAAGGTACAGTAGGTTATTTAGAACAGGTCGGGATTTTAAGCAATAACAGTATTCAAGATTTAATCACCACCAGTCAGCCCGTAGATGGTTATTTTCTGGCTTTACCCAACCTTCCTAATGATTTTATCCCTTCGGTAGCTAAACAGTTCATTCAAGCCGGTTGGCGCGGTGTCCTGGTTGATGCTATAAAACGCACCAGTGCCGTAGAACAACTTTTAGCCATGAAAGATGAACTACAAGCAGCGGGAATTACTTACATGACTGGCTGTGGTGCTACTCCTGGACTTTTAACTGCCGCTGCCGCTTTAGCCGCTCAAAGTTACGCTGAAATTCACAAAGTAGAAATTACCTTTGGTGTAGGAATTGCTAACTGGGAAGCTTACCGTGCTACTGTGCGGGAAGATATTGGCCACATACCCGGTTATACGGTAGAAACTGCTAGAGCCATGACAGACCCAGAGGTAGAAGCACTACTAGATAAAACCAATGGTGTGTTAACTTTAGTGAACATGGAACACGCCGATGATGTGATGTTAGAAATAGCGGGTATTTGTTCACGGGATAGAGTCACAGTTGGTGGTGTCGTTGATACCCGCAATCCGCAAAAACCTCTCAGTACAAATGTGAAAATTACCGGACGCACCTTTGAGGGGAAAATATCCACTCATACCTTTACATTAGGGGATGAAACCAGCATGGCTGCCAATGTGTGTGGTCCAGCCTTTGGTTATCTTAAAGCTGGTCAAGAATTGCATAATAGGGGCATTTCTGGCTTATTTACCGCAGCGGAAATTATGCCAAAGTTTGTAAAATAGACATCTGGTGAAAAATATTGTAGAGACGTTCCATGGAACGTCTCTACAAGGGTTGTAAGTCACGCACATTTAATTACCGGAGATGTCTAATAGGTGATTGGTAAAAAACAAAATCCCCGACTTCTTTAAGGAGTCCGGGATCTTCTCCAGATATTTTGCCTAAGTCCTAACCTATACTGTCATATACCTTGAACATAGGCAGATACATGGCCAGCAAAATTGTCCCTACCATTCCCCCCACGACTACAATCATCAGTGGTTCTAAAATACTAGTGAGTGCTTTTACGGCCTGTTCGACTTCATCTTCATAAAAATCAGCAATTTTCATCAACATTGCATCTAGTTGACCTGTTTCTTCACCAATACTCATCATCTGAATTGCCATAGCTGGAAAAACGGCTTTTTTGAGTAAAGCAATACTAATCATACCCCCCTGTTGCACCTCTTCACGAGCAGCGTCAATAGCATTAGCAACAACCTGATTTCCTGACGTATCCCGCACAATTTCTAAAGAGGTTAAAATGGGTACTCCAGAGCGGGTTAAAGCCCCAAAAGTGCGACTAAAACGGGCAATGGATGATTTTTGAATCAAATCACCAAACAAAGGTATTTTTAGGGAAATAGTGTCAATACTTAACTTGCCAACTGGGGTTTTATAATACTGCTGATAGATAAACCACAATGCAAATAAAACCCCAATTACTAATAGAGATAAATAACTTCGTAATACTTCACTACAAATAAGCAAAAATTGCGTCAGTGCCGGTAATTCTGCTCCCAAATCTTTAAAGATATTTGCAAAAATGGGAATCAGAAAAACTGTCATCCCTAGAAAAATAGCAGTTGCTAAAAAACCCACAACTATTGGGTAAGCCAAAGCTGATTTAATTTGGTTTTGTAACCTTGCCATGTCTTCTAATAATTTAGAGAGACGATTTAAGACCTCATCTAATACACCACCAATTTCTCCAGCCTCCACCATACTCACATACAAACCATCAAAACAATCAGGATGTTTACTCATGGCATCTGAGAGGTTAACTCCAGCTTGAACATCAGCACTAATTTCCATCAAAGCCGCTTTCAGTTTAGGATTAGTACACTGTTGGGATAGTACACCCAAGCCTCTAACTATCGTCACACCTGCATTTACTAAAGCAGCAAATTGACGAGAAAAAACCGCTTTATCTTTAACAGAAACGTTAACAAAGGAATTCTGAATTTTCTTTATATCGAACCGAGAAGCCAAGCTTTGAGATTCTTTGATATTCTGAATAACAAAACCTTGATTTCTCAAATTGAGCCGGGCTTCAGTCAAAGAATTAGCGATAAATTTTTCGCTTCTGGCTTTTCCTGATGAGTCACGAATAAGAGCAACGTAAGTAGGCATGATATTGGTTCGGTTATTTGTTATTTGTCATTGAAAAAAATTATCTTACCATATTACCCATTACCTATTCCCATTACCCATTTATTTTAATTTACCTTAGCTCCTGCTGGGGCTGTTGCGCCAATTAGACGCTGCAATTCATCTGGTTTAGAGGTTTTAGACATTGCTGCTTGAAAAGAAATAGCTCCAGCTTTATATAAATCAGCTAAAACTTTCTCTAAAGTTTGCATTCCCAATTTACCTCCAGTTTGAATAGCTGAGTAAATTTGTGCTGTTTTTCCTTCTCGAATTAAGTTAGAAATAGCCGGAGTAATAATCATAATTTCTTGGGCCATTACCCGTCCATATTCACCTGATTTAGGATTTTTCTTAGGTACTAAAGTTTGACTAAAAACTGCTATTAAAGAGTTGGACAACTGTACCCGCACCTGAGTTTGTTTTTCTGCTGGGAAAACGTCAATCATCCGGTCAACGGTTTGTGAAGCAGAACTAGTATGTAATGTACCAAATACTAAATGACCTGTTTCTGCTGCGGTAATTGCCAGAGAAATGGTTTCTAAATCTCGCATTTCTCCGACCAGAATAATATCAGGATCTTCCCGTAAAGCTGCTCTTAAAGCATTAGCAAAACTTTTAGTATCTTCTCCTAATTGGCGTTGATGAACCACACTTTTAACTGGTTCATAAACAAATTCAATGGGGTCTTCAACTGTTATAATGTGTTCTGCCCTAGTGCGGTTAATTAAGTCAATCATGGCCGCTAGGGTAGTGGTTTTTCCCGAACCGGTCGGACCTGTAACCAGAATTAGTCCTCTGGGTTTGTTCGACATTTCCCGAACGACATCTGGTAAACCTAAAGTATCAAAGTTGGGGATTTTAGAACTTAAAGCCCGTAAACAAGCAGCATAAGCACCACGTTCTTTATAGACATTCACCCGGAAACGAGCCAACCCCCTGACACCGTAAGAACAATCTAATTCCCACGTCTGTTCTAAGGTTTTGCGCTGAGTGTTATTAAGCATACTGAAAATTAGCCTTTGACACTCATCCGCTGTGAGAATGTGGTCGCCAATGGGTGTAAGATGGCCACTGATGCGGAAATAGGGCGGTAAACCAGCGGACAGGTGCAAATCTGACCCACCCAGATCAATCAGTTGTTCCATCAATTCTTCAATCATGATTTCCATATTTTGACTTTGCTCCCATTAAAAATTAAAAACCTTAAACTAAAACCCCACACTGACTGTACTTAATTCGTAAATCGAGGTGTCGTACAGTAAGGACAATCTAACCATTGTGGTTGTAATTCTGCGCTACAAGTACGACAAGTCAGACCACTTTTCCGTTTAGCCTTTAATTCAGCCTCTACACCACTATCTGTAAATGTTACCCGTTCTACTTCCTCTAAAGTAGTTATACCTTGACGAACTAAGTCTAAACTGTAAGCAAGTAAAGTTTTCATACCCTCTTCCACAGCCAGTTCTTTAATCCGTTCTGTGGACGCTTCTTTGTTAATCAGGGTTTGTAAGTTTTCAGTAATTCGCATCACTTCGTAAACACCACAACGCCCCTGATAACCCACACCATGACATTTTGGACAAATATTTGCACTATGGGCAGGTATTTCTTCTGGTGGTATGGTATTAGCTTTATAGAAAGTAGTGGAAATTTCTTGGGAAACTGATAAACCATAACGAGCTAGTTCTTGGTTAGTGGGAGTATAGGGAATGCGACATTCAGAACAAACACGACGGACTAGACGTTGTGCTAACACACCAATTAGAGAACTGGAAATCATGAACGGTTCAATCCCCATTTCTCCTAAACGAGCGATCGCTCCGGGTGCATCATTAGTGTGTAAAGTAGTTAATACCAAGTGACCTGTTAATGCTGCTTCAATGGCCGTTTTCGCTGTTTCCCTATCCCGTGTTTCCCCCACTAATAACACATCTGGATCTTGACGCAAAAAAGCCCGCAATGCTGTAGAAAAATCTAACCCTTTTTGACGAATTACCTGGACTTGAGTAATCCCCGGTAAACTGTACTCAATGGGATCTTCTACCGTACTGATATTAATCCCTGGATCATTCTTTTCTGATAGTGCTGAATACAACGAAGTAGTTTTACCCGAACCTGTCGGTCCTGTCACCAGAATCAATCCGAAGGGCTTGTTCACCATATCTTTGACGATATTTAAGGTTTCTGGATCAGTAATTAACTTATCCAAACCCAATTGGGTCGAAGAGTTATCTAAAATCCGAATCACCACTTTTTCTCCGTACCGACTAGGTAGGGTACTGACCCGGAAATCCACCTTTCGTCCTTCAAAAATACGGCGAATACGTCCATCTTGAGGTAAACGTCTCTCAGCAATGTCTAAACTAGAGATAATTTTAAACCGAGCTATGACTGCCGAAATAATTTTTTTCGGCATATTTTCAAAGGCCTCACGCAATACCCCATCCTTGCGGAAACGAACTCGCAGATGTTCTTCTTGAGGTTCGACGTGAATATCAGAAACACCCTCATTTAAAGCCTTCAGCAAAATCCGATTCACAAGTTTAATGATTGGTGCATCCTCAGCCCCCTTCACTGCTGAACTCAGATCAAGATCCTGATCAGAACTTTTATCTAATTCTAGAGTGCCTAAATTATCTAAATCCTCTTTAACATCATATGTTTTTTGCTGATCTAATATCCTTTGTTGTACAGCTTGTTGATCTAAATATTGATTAATGATTTGCTGGTAATCTTCTAGGGTAATTACCATGCGCCGCCAGGACAACCCTTGAGAACGAAATATTCGGTTTAGTTCATCACCAGCTTCCAGGTCCTCTGGATTAACCATCGCTACCAAAATATACGGTGGGTTTTCATAATCATGTCTTGACCATGGTATTAACCGATACCGACGACAAATCTCAACGGGAATCAGGGTCTGAATTAAACTACTGATCTGTTTGATCTCAATTTCCTGAACTTCTAAATCCAACGTCTCAACGCCGTATAGAATCTTCAGTTCAAATAAATTCTGTTTTCTGTATTCCCTGGAAAACTCAGGTGATAGTTGTCGCCCAGTGATAGACTCTAATACTTCTGTTAACTGGCGGCCAGATTTGCGGCTTTCAATCACAGCCCGTCTCATTTGCTCATTATTGACATAGCCAGATTGTATCAGCTTACTACCAAAAGCCGAAAACTCAGTTCTTGGAGTCAGCGCGGTACTCCGTTCTTGCGGTGATGAGTAAGTCATAAGTAATTTAGCCAGGGCTAACAACAGTTATTTAAAATCTAGTTATATCTATACATATTACCTGATATAATTAGTGATCAAGCTGCTCTTTACCTAATTTAATAGGTAAAACCTAATTATTATTGAATCCTCATGGCTGATACCTGGAAAAGTAATTCACTTGAGCTTTGTGCTTCAATCCAACAAAGCGAAAAATGACACAGGTATTGGTTGATTATTTCTGTATGCTTGTATTCTGTTTCATTTACATTATCTTTTGTGATTTTTTGTGACTAGAACTCGTGAACCTTTAGTTAGTTTAGCACTGTATCACGCCTTTAAGTGGTCGGTGGTTAGCCCCTTGCTACACACATACTTCCGGGGCAAAATTTATGGCGCGGAAAATGTCCCCCACAGCGGTGCTGTCATCATAGTTAGTAATCATGCTAGTTATTTTGACCCACCTATAGTTTCCAATTGTGTCCGTCGTCCAGTCGCTTACATGGCTAAAGAAGAATTATTTAAAGTTCCTGTTTTAGCACAAGTAATGAAATTATACGGTGCTTACCCCGTCAGTCGTGGTACTGCTGACCGCAATGCTATCCGTGCAGCTCTAGAATATTTAGAGAATGGTTGGGCTGTGGGTGTATTTTTAGAAGGTACACGCACTCCAGATGGTCGCATAAGTGACCCAAAAAGAGGCGCAGCCCTCCTGGCAGCTAAGGCCAAAGCTCCTTTTTTACCAGTGTGTTTATGGGGAAGTGAACAAATTTTACAACCTGGTTCTTCTTTACCTCGTCCTGTGCCTTTAACTATTAGAATTGGTCAATTAATTGACGCTCCCAGTTCTACTAATAAGGAAGAATTGGAAAGAGTGACTCAACAATGTGCAACGGTAATTAATGAAATGCACGATTTGGGTAGGTAAAATTTAAAA
>LJOT01000893.1 GCA_001672075.1 Anabaena sp. CRKS33 | reverse complement strand
GGGAGTTAATGGTAAAAGAGTAGTAATCATTAAAAACAAAGCCAAAAGACATAAAGCGGCTCTAGCATCATCTGGTTCAGTAATTTCATTGAGACTAGGCCGTTCTAAATCCCGTTGTAAAAACAAAATCAGAATTGCCCAATACATAGCCAATGGATTACCTAATGATACGATAGCGAGTAAAACTATAGTCGCAAAAGTCGTTCTACCTGCGGTTTTGCGGCCATAAATGGCTTGTACAATTCTCCCCCCGTCCAATTGTCCAGCGGGCATGAGATTTAATGCAGTAATGACTAATCCTAGCCAACCAATAATCACTAAAGGATGAATATTGACCACAGGGGAATGTAAAGCCGAACCGAGGACAACCCGTGCTAAACTACCGACTAAAATAGAACCTTGGAAAAACTGATTTGGTAATTGGAATAAACTTCCGGGGTGGGAAAGTAGTAACCCTACCACCAATAATAAC
>LJOT01000892.1 GCA_001672075.1 Anabaena sp. CRKS33 | reverse complement strand
TATCTTAAGGAGTGCGGAGTACAGAGTTAGAGAGTGGAGAGTATGAAGAAGAGGATGAAGAAGATAACCCTGCACCCCACACCCTGCACCCCGCACCCCTTCATCCTGTACATCCTTTAATCCTGGATATCCTGATTCTGACATTACCCCACAAAGCAACAATTAACGCAAAAAACCGCGAAAAATTTGCTTTTCAGGTATTGACAAAGGATTTTAAATATGTTATCCTTATCTTGATAAGGAAGAACTATCTTTTGCCACAGTAAAATTAAAAGACCGTATTGCTCAACTATGTAAACAATACGGAATAGATTTTATGGAAACAGAAGAATCTTATGGTTCCCAATCACAGCACTCGTAATACACTAGGAATGCTGTCTATAGATTCCATAGCTTGAATTTCTGCTAAAGCTTGTCTAAAGTCCCCTTCTCGGACATCATGGGTGACAACCACAATTTCCGCTAGTTCTCCC
>LJOT01000891.1 GCA_001672075.1 Anabaena sp. CRKS33 | reverse complement strand
TTGTTTTTTTATATCTTCTTTTGTTGTTTTTACTGCTCCTGGATTTTGGTTTGTTTTTTCATTAACAATATCATCCACAACCGCTGGAATTAATTGCTTGATTTCACTAAAACCATAACTTTTCTCTGGCTCTAAAACTATAACCTGACAGTTTTTACCATCTTTGAAAGTCTTGCTACACAAAGATTTTTCAATGTCAGTTGCATTGGTATAAGATTCCCAATTTTTTGCACCGATAAACCAACCACTGACTAAGATTAATAGTGAAAGGGGAATAACAAATTGAATTGGCACAATATACTCCTGGGTGATAAAATAAAGGACATGATCAATTAAATTCTTTTTCGGTTCAAGACGTAAACCAAAAACAACAGGTGAGCGACGATGTTGTTGATTAGCTACTTCATCATATAAATCTTTGTCAACTATGCCATCACTCACTTGATAAAAATATGCAGCTAAATCATATTGTTT
>LJOT01000890.1 GCA_001672075.1 Anabaena sp. CRKS33 | reverse complement strand
CAAACCCACACCATTATCTATATATTCCTGCATCTTTTCCTGTGTAGTCTTCAAACTATCACTAGGAGAAAGTAACTCAATCACAAAATCAGGACAAATAGGAGGAAACTTTTGTTTTTCCTCATCAGTTAAAGCATCCCATCTTTCTAACTTGATCCAAGAAGCATCAGGAGAACGATCTGCACCATTTGGTAACTTAAAACAAGTAGAAGAATCAAAAGCGATGCCAGTACCATCAGTATCAGACCAATTAAACAACTGTTGATTTAATCTACCATTACGATTTCCCGTTTCTCCTCCCGTTGGTGGCATAATTATTAACTCTCCATTTGTATTTCTTTCAAATCTCAATTCCCGGTTGTTTTGACATAGTTCAAAAAACTGGTCATCAGTCATTTTTATTACTGAATCTAAATTGACAGTTAAAGCATTCATTGTCATATCCTCATTGAATGTTTAGGGAGAAAATTTAAC
>LJOT01000889.1 GCA_001672075.1 Anabaena sp. CRKS33 | reverse complement strand
CAAACCCACACCATTATCTATATATTCCTGCATCTTTTCCTGTGTAGTCTTCAAACTATCACTAGGAGAAAGTAACTCAATCACAAAATCAGGACAAATGGGAGGAAACTTTTGTTTTTCTTCATCAGTTAAAGCATCCCATCTTTCTAACTTGATCCAAGAAGCATCAGGAGAACGATCTGCACCATTTGGTAACTTAAAACAAGTAGAAGAATCAAAAACTATACCCTCCTGATTTTGCTCATTCCAAATCCAAAGTTGAGCAGTAATACCCGCATTACGATTTCCCGTTTCTCCTCCCGTTGGTGGCATAATTATTAACTCTCCATTTGCAGTACGTTCAAATCTTAAATCACGGTTTGCTTGACATAGTTTAAAAAACTGGTCATCAGTCATTTTTATTACTGAATCTAAATTGACAGTTAAAGCATTCATTGTCATATCCTCATTGAATGTTTAGGGAGAAAATTTAAC
>LJOT01000481.1 GCA_001672075.1 Anabaena sp. CRKS33 | reverse complement strand
CCGAAGTTCGACAGCAGCGAGCCTTTTTTCGTGATTTCGGCGAGATCTCTTCGTTGCAAATCAACGGCTTACGCCGATTTTTGACTCCAAATTGAAAAATAGCTGTAGTGGCACGTTTTATACTCTGGGTAGTTGCATGTTAAGCATTCTCCCGCTACCATGCCCCCATGTTTGTCAAAGTCACCCAATCTGGCGGGCGCCGTTACGCTCAACTCGTGGAGTCGTTCCGCAACGAGCAGGGCCAGCCCCGTCAGCGCACCATCTGCACCCTCGGCCGGCTTGAGCCAGACGGTGCCGTCGACACCCTCATTGACTCGTTGAGTCGCGCCCAGGGGCACGATTCTCAAACTAGAGTCAACCCACTCGATGAGTTGCGCTTCATGGACTCGCGCAATGCGGGGGATGTCTGGGCTGTGGCTCAGCTTTGGCGCAGCCTGGGCCTGGACGACCTTGCTCACGCATGGCGTGGCTCGCGGGTTGAGCTCGACGTGCTGGCCTGCCTGCGCAGCATGGTCTTCAATCGCCTGTGTGACCCGAGCAGCAAACTCGGCGTGCTGCGTTGGTTAGACTCCGTGGCCTGGCCTGCCAACTTCGGCTTTGACGATGCCCGCCCTCGCACCAACATTTACTGCGCGCCATGGACGTGCTCGATGAGCACAGCGCAGCGCTTGGCCAGCGCATGGCCGCGCTGATGCGCCCGCTGATTAACCAAGATCTCTCAGTTGTTTTTTATGACCTCACCACGGTGGAGATTGCCGGTGAGGCTGTGGTGGCCAACGATGTACGTCTCAAGGGCCGCAGCAAGTCGGGTCTGATTGAGCGCCAATTCATGCTCTCTTTGGTGCAAACCGCTGAGGGTCTGCCCATTGCACATGAGGTTCACCCAGGCAACACGGCCGAGGCCAAGACCTTGCTGCCCATGATCACCGAACTGCTGGCGCGCTATCCGCTCAAGCGCGTGGTGCTGATTGCCGACCGCGGCCTGCTCAATGTCGGCAACCTGGAGCAACTCGCCCAATTACAGGAAGCCTTGCGCGCACAAAAACGTGACATCACCCTAGAGTACATCTTGGCCGTGCCTGCGGCACGCTATGGTGACTTTGCTGATGCCCTGGGCACCTTGGCGGCGGCGCAAACCCAGGATCAAGCTTGGGTGGGCGAGACCACCTGGGCCGACCCGAATGAGCCCGATGCACCCACTCGACGCTTGGTGGTGGAGCATGACCCCGAATCGGCTGCGCGACGCTCGCAACAACGCCAAGCCACCCTTGACGAGCTGATCCAACAGGGGCAGCAATGGAGCAGCAAGCTCGACCAACAAGATGCCGGCCAACGTGGCCGTGGCAAGCCACTGTCAGATTCAGGCGCCAAGGCGCGCTTCTATCACGCGGTCAAGGAGGCCAGCCTGGCCCATGTGCTCAAGGTGGACCTCAAGGCCGACGCCTTCACCTATAGCTTGGACGAAGACCGGCTGCGCTACCTGGAGCTGCTTGATGGCAAGCTCCTTCTGGTGACCAACACCCTTGAGCCGGCCGAGCAAGTCGTTCAACGCTACAAGTCCTTGGCCGATATCGAGCGGGGTTTCCGCGTGCTCAAGTCCGATATCGAAATCGGCCCTGTTTATCACCGGCTCCCCAAGCGTATCCGCGCACATTCGCTGGTGTGCTTTATCGCCTTGGTGATCTACCGCGTCATGCGTATGCGTTTGAAAGCCAGCCAACGCGAAGAATCTCCCAGCCGGCTTTTGGAGCAACTGCGCCGCATTCATCAACAAACCGTGCAAACTGCTGACGGTCAGACTTTGACTGGGCTCACCGAGATCGGTGCCTTGCAAAAAGCCCTCTTCAAATCCATCAACATCCCCGCACCAACCCCAGCCAA
>LJOT01000188.1 GCA_001672075.1 Anabaena sp. CRKS33 | reverse complement strand
CCGTCTGGGGGGTGACTACCCTGGGCAGATGCTACCCCATCGGGTAATATGACAAAACAAAACCTTAAAACTCACCAACCGCTGTTGACTGCAACGCATGACGAATCAACTGAACAATGGTTTTACATTATTTCTCAGTCTACTAGTTGAGGCCATGCCCTTTTTACTGCTGGGTGTATTTTTCTCCAGTGTACTACTGTTCTTTATTGATGAGAGTAAATTGGTCGAAAAAATGCCCAAAAATCCCCTGCTGGGGGCTTTATTCGGCAGCACAATGGGTCTTTTGTTTCCAGTTTGTGAGTGCGGTAATGTACCTGTGGCCAGGAGACTGTTGATGCAGGGAGTACCTACACCGGTGGCAATGGGCTTTTTATTAGCCGCACCCACGATTAACCCAATTGTGATTTGGTCAACTTGGACTGCATTTCGTGATCAACCAGAAATAGTAGTGTTAAGAGTTGTATTTTCTCTAGCCATTGCTACCATTATTGGTTTTATTTTCAGTTTTCAATCAGATTTGATTCCCTTTTTGCAACCAAGTATGGCTCGTTACCTGAAATTTAACCCCCCTACTCAAGCAAAAACGACACGCGGGGGAAGACAATCCCAATTACAACTGCAAACCAGTAGGCCTAGTTTATTGCAATCGGGAACTTATATTCTGGGTGGAACAACGGGAAAACCAAAACGCATAGATGATTATTACAGTGAAGTGGCTGCAATTCCTAACTTTAGTAAACCTTTACCAGAGAAACTCCAGTCTGTATTAGATAATATTGTCCAAGAATTGCGGGAATTAGGCGGAGTGATGGTATTAGGTAGTGCCATAGCTGCTGCTATTCAGGTTTTAGCCCCCCGTGAACTCATTCTCAGTCTGGGAGCAGGTCCTGTTAGCTCGATTTTAGCCATGCTAGTATTAGCGGGAGTTGTATCAATATGTTCTACGGTTGATTCTTTCTTTGCTTTGTCTTTTGCTTCTACTTTTACCAGTGGGTCGTTATTGGCGTTTTTGGTATTCGGACCGATGATTGATATTAAGGGTGTTGGTTTAATGTTATCTATTTTTAAGCCGAAAGCTCTGATCTATCTTTTTTTCTTGGCTGGACAATTGACGCTTTTATTCACTTTATTCATGAATTTGCACGTCATTTGAGATGATGGGACTTACGCAAGCTGGAGAAGGGCTTTTTTCTTTGGTGTCTTCTGCTTCTATCACTAGGGTTACTAGGCGTTGGTGCGGCTTTCGCTGGTTTCGATATGTGGTTGATTATTCCGTAATTTGTGCGTAAGTAATTAAGTATTATCACTTCACCTATTACTGATAAAATGTCAAATTCTCAAATCAAAGCCTCAAATAAATTCATACCCTGGTTAGATGTGGTCGCTATTGCAGCTTGGGGTATTTTAATGTTGAAATACTGGCTAACAGGTAAACTGTATTTGTTAATTCACCCTGGTTACTTTTGGTTAGTTATTGTCGGTGGTATAGGTTTGTTAATTATCGGTTTTTTTAAAGGTTTACAACTGTGGAAACACCGCCACCAAGCAGATAAGGCTAATGCTTTGCACATTAATGTATTTCCCCCTGGTTGGGGTAGTTTCCTGCTATTAACAACCGCAATTTTAGGGTTAATCATTACACCCCGTGCTTTGGCTAGTCAAACAGCATTAGATCGCGGTGTGACAGAATTAATTGGTGCAACTCGTGTCCAACCCCAAGCATTTCGCGCTCAGGTTCGTCCAGAAGAGCGATCGCTTGTAGACTGGGTAAGAACACTAAATGTATATCCTGAACCGGACGCATATACGGGACAAAAGGTAAAGGTGCAGGGATTTGTGATTCACCAACCTAATGTTAGTCAAGAATATATATTTTTAGCCCGATTTATCCTCACTTGTTGTGCCGCAGATGCTTATCCAGTAGGATTACCAGTGCAATTACCAAGTTTGTCTCGTCAACAATACCCACCTGATACATGGTTAGAAGTGGCAGGACAAATGACAACTCAAACTATTGGGGAGAAACGTCAATTAACTATCGCGGCCAATTCTCTGAAAAAAATTCCCCAACCTCAAAATCCTTACAGTTATTAATCAGGAGTAAGTAGGTTGGCGTTAAAAATTGTCGTTATGACAAGGGAACAGGCAACAGGTTTTGGGCAACTTTACTTTTCGTTACTTATGTTGGTTTTTTTCCGTTCATAGTTAGATGATGATTGTAACTTTTGCTTGTGCTTCTTAAATAGACAATCATATAGTCGTCCTAAAATCTAAAATCCAAAATCTAAAATCTAAAATCCAAAATCTAAAATCTAAAATCCAAAATCTAAAATCCAAAATCTAAAATCCAAAATCCAAAATCTAAAATCCAAAATTGTTAGATGAGCAGATCTTATAAATTTATTCAACCATTAGATGGAATTGCGATCGCCCTGATGCTACTATTAAGTATGCTGATAGGGTTAATCATCTGGAAAGGTGATGTTGTCAAACCTATTGTCCGCAATTTTACCTGGGAAAAACAACAAATTGGAGCGGATGATGTTTCATTTTCTCTGAATTTTAGTCGGCCTATGGATATCAAAAGTGTGGAGGAAAATCTGAAAATAGATCCACCTTTGGCTGGTAAAATTAGTTGGGCGGGAAGAAGAATGGTGTATACACTGATCACACCAGCCCCCTATGGCACAACTTACCAAGTTAAATTAGAAAAAGGTAGAGATAAATATTCCCAATCAGAAGGAAAAAACCGGGTTATGCAGCCTTTTAATGGTAGTTTTACCACCCGCGATCGCGTTATCCTTTATATTGGAACTAATCAGGAATTTCCAGGACAGTTGGTACTTTATAATTTGACTAAAGAACAAAAAAAGGTTCTTACGCCTAAGGACTTAATTGTTATGGATTTTGAGCCGTTCCCTAATGGTGAAAAAATTGTATTTTCTGCTCGTTCTTCTCAAAATCCTGACCTTCTTTCAGCCCAGATTTATACTGTTACTACGGGTATTTCTAGTCAAAGTGGCAAGGAAGCAAAAACAGCAGGGAAAGTTGACTTAATTTTAGATAACAAAGAATATCAAAATCTAAAATTTGACCTTTCAGCAGATGGAGAAACTATTGTTATTCAAAGAGGTAAACGGGATAACCCTGGTGATTTTGCTCTCTGGTACTTACCTACTAGCAATGATATTTATTCAGAAAAACCCATCCCAAAACGCTTACAAGGGCAACCGGGTGGGGATTTTTTGATTACACCCGATAGCAAAGCCGTAGCAGTTTCCCAAGGTCAGGGAACAGCAATTGTTTCTTTAGACGGTAATAGCAACAAACCCCTAGATTTTCTTCCCCAATTTGGCTTAGTACAAGCCTTTTCTAAAGACGGTTCCCAGGCGGCAATGGTCAAATTTAATACTGATTATACGCGAGATTTGTTTTTGGTTACGAATCAAGGTGTACAAAAGCAATTATTAAAGACTAAAGGCTCTATTCTGAGTTGTCAGTTTGATCCTGCGTCCCCCACTCTTTACTGCTTACTGACACAACTTATTTCTCAGGAACAATATGTGGAACAGCCTTATTTAGTGGCCATTGATTTGAAAACAGGAACGCAAAAACCACTACTACTGTTACCTGCTGCTCAACGCAATGTCCAAACCAGTTTAGCACCTGATGGTTTAGGCTTATTATTTGACCAAGTGATTCCCATCAGCAATAATACCACACCATTACCCGCAAACACCTTAAAAACTGAGGATGGTGAACCGATTGCTAGTAGTAGTCTTTGGTTGATGCCCTTGCTACCCATCCCTGATAATACTAACATTGATATTAAACCAGAACCATTACCCCTCGTCGGCTTTCATCCCCATTGGCTACCTTAGGCGATTGACAACTGACCAAAAAATTTTAGATTGGGAGTTTTCGGTACAAGCTTTGCCCTTTCAGGGTGGAACTAATTCACAATCGTAATTTGTAGATTTAATATCTATTGACAATTTTTGTTGGTGTCAATCAATGATATCGGTTAGGTATTTGTGGATCATAACCATAGTAACTATAACAAATTTACCTCCCATTAGCCTTTGAGAATGCGACGCTATCGGCCAAGTACAGATGATAAACACGAAACCGTAGTTATGGAAAAATTGGAAGACAGCAACCAACAGGACTTAATTGCAGAACTTGACATTGATCAACACGCACAGGTCAATTTAGAATTTCAGCAACTACTAAATTTAAACACAGAATTACGCACAGCTAATAATGATTTATACGTTCAAGTAGAACAGTTAAAAACGGAATTAGCTGAAGCGGAAAAGATTTTGCAATGGCAGAAAACACGCTCTAGTGTTACTGAGTCTATGTTTAAACAACAATCTCAAGAGCTTTCCGCTGCCGGTGAGCAAATTCAGTCTCTATATCAACAGTTAGAGGTATATGTACAAACGGTTCAACGACAGGAAATCTGTATAGAAACCTATAAATCCCATTTAGAAATGAGCCAACAACGTTTAGCGCATTTAGAACGGGAATGTTCTTTGCTCCAAAGTAATTACAGTCAAGAGTCCCAACAGCTATTACAGTCGGAAAATACTTGTCGTGAGTTGCAAACTAGACTCATGCGTCAACAACGACAGACTTTACAATTTAAGTCGGCCTTGGAAAAATGTCTAGATACACCCATTCCTAGTCCTGGAAATTATGTAGAGGATCATATTCATCATCCATACAATGTTATTCACAAACAAACTAGATTCTCTAGAAAAGCTCGATCTTTGTTCCCCAACGCTCAACCTATTCAACCTTGGTCTGGAGTTACAGATTCTCTGAGTAATTCTGATTATATACATAATTCCCCGATGCCATCAACAACAACTATTTCTGATCACTATACCCAGGATCAAGAACCATTCATCTCCCAGCCCATAACGGATAAAATAGAAACTGTAGCTACTTCTCAAATATTACCCGAAAGTCTGCCACAGAATGATATCACCCATCAGCTTTTTACTACTCCATTACCTGAAGTAATGTCACAAGCAACAGCAAGAGAGGTAAATATTCATCATCCTGATGAAGATGATACATTTATTTGGAAAAATTTGCTCTTGAATCTGGAGGATAATGAACAAACAGAAATAACAATTACGCAGGATGTGGAGTTAGAAATTAATCCATTGGCTACTCATGAAAACGATGAAAGGGATAATTTGCTATTATCACCAGCGCCGGAGTTACCAATAACTTCTACAGAGGTGGAAATGGAAGATTATTGGTTAGATGTTATAGATGATGAATCTTTAGATCATAACACATCTGATACATCTGAAAATAAATCACCTTCACCATTGATTTATCCCCAACGACCACCCAAGGGACGGAAATCTTTAGCATCCGTAGAATTGCCGAGTTTTCGACCCAAACCTAAGTAACTTGTGAAGAGTTTATTTCTAATCAAGTTTTTGATAAAATGCTTGTTGAGAATGAAAATTTTCAAAATGGAAATCATCAATCAATTAAGGGCAGGATAAGAATGACTCAGGTGCTTTTAGGACAAAATGAAAGCATAGATTCAGCTTTGCGTCGTTTTAAACGCCAAGTTGCTCAAGCTGGTATATTAGCTGATGTAAAATCTCGTCGGCACTTTGAAACACCTTTAGAAAAGCGGAAACGTAAAGCAGTTGCTATTAGACGTAACCGGCGTTTTAGATAAACATATTTTGGTGGCTACAAAATTTGCTTGAAATGTTATAAGCTAAAGATATACTGCAAAAGTTAATTGCTGGGTATAAATTAGTTAGTTTTATCATTTTAGGAGTTCCTAAGAGCTTTAACTATTTATAAAACAGCTTTTTTCTACGCTTATAAATATAATAATATGCTACACCCATGGTTATTGGGTGTTAGCATTAATAAGTAACAAGCAAGGAAAATATGTTTTCTCGCCAGCAAATTATCAATTATCATACTAAGCAGATGAATGATAACTTTAATTAATATTTTCGCTCTTTCGGTTCAAACATAGTAATTGTGACGGGACGGTATTGAATATCAATTCCTGTTGATGAATAATAAGCCATTGTATGTTTAAGAAAGTTGATATCATCCCGTTGAGAAAAGTCTTCTCGGAAATGAGCGCCACGACTTTCTTGACGATTTAAGGCCGACGCTAAAATGGTTTGTCCTACTACCATTAAACTGTGTAATTCCAAGGCCTCAACCAATTCTGTATTCCAGCTTTTTCCCTTGTCATCTAAGTATATTTGTGAATATTGCTGTTGTAATTCGGCTATTTTTTCCAAACCCTGACCCATTAATTCTGCGGTGCGAAAAACGCCGCAATATTCAGTCATATTATCTTGAAAAGATTGACGAATTTGATTAATTCGATATTGTCCAGGTTGTGCTATTAAAGCTTGAATTTGTTGCTGGGATTCCCTGATGTACCGTACTTCATCAACTGATGGTAATTGACGATTTTGGACATAATTAGCGATCGCTGCGCCGGTTCTTTTGCCATAAACTACACATTCCAACAAAGAGTTACTACCGAGCCGATTAGCGCCGTGAACAGAGACACAAGCTGTCTCACCTGCGGCAAAAAAGCCCTCAACAAAACCATCAGCACTATGACGGACTTGACCATCAGTATTAACAGGAATACCACCCATACAATAGTGAATCGTGGGACGTACCGGCATAGGTTGAGTTACAGCGTCCACACCGACCAAACGATGGGCTTCCTCCCAGCAGAAAGGAACACGACTCATGATTTTTTCCTTACCCAGATGACGTAAATCCAGATACACAAAAGCACCACCAGGACTACCATCAGTATTTACACCACGACCAGCACGGATTTCATAAGCGATCGCCCGTGAGGTAATATCACGAGGGGCTAATTCCATGCGACTGGGGGCGTAATTAGCCATAAACCGATCACCTTGAGCGTTAATTAAATAAGCTCCCTCACCCCGTACAGCCTCGGAAATCAACACCCCCACCGGATACAACCCGGTGGGATGAAATTGGACAAATTCCATATCTTGTAGAGGTAAACCTGCGATCGCCGTCATTGCCAAACCGTCGCCAGTGGAGGCATAATCATTAGAAGTCGTATTATAAACGCGACCATAGCCCCCTGTAGCGAACATTACAGCCTTTGCTCGTAGTACCTGAACATCTCCATCCACAAGATGAAACATGACCACACCCTTAGCCTGGCCGTCCTCTAAAATCAGACGCATTACATACCATTCTTCATAAATTTGGACACCATAACGGCGTAAATTATTTACCAATTCATGTAAAATCGCGTGACCGGTTTTATCAGCAGCATAACAAGTACGGTTATGAGAATGGCCACCAAAAGCCCGTTGAGCAATGCGACCATCAGGTAAACGAGAGAACAACACCCCTAGATGTTCTAAATCAATCACCACATCTGGCGCTTCTTGGGTTAAAATTGCGACCGCATCTTGATCTGCTAAATAATCAGAACCCTTAACAGTATCAAAAGCGTGAGCTTCCCAAGAATCTTGATCATCAACATTTTTCAAAGATGCAGCCATACCGCCCTGAGCAGCCACAGAATGAGAGCGAATGGGGTGAGTCTTAGCAACTACCGCTACCCTTAAATTAGGGTCAATGCGGGCGATTTCCACCGCAGCCCGACATCCAGC
>LJOT01000187.1 GCA_001672075.1 Anabaena sp. CRKS33 | reverse complement strand
TGAGCGACGATGTTGTTGATTAGCTACTTCATCATATAAATCTTTGTCAACTATGCCATCACTCACTTGATAAAAATATGCAGCTAAATCATATTGTTTGAACTTGTCAAATAATTCAGCAAAAGGTTGATATTCTTCTATTTTACGGTATCCTTGTCGAATACCTTGCCAATTACTTATTAAAGTTGCCCAAATTTGCTTTTGGCATTTAAAATCATTTTGCCATGAATCCTTTTTAATTGGTGGTTGAACATGATGGAGTTGTGAATCATTTTTAGACCCCACAAGAAAACTGCTAGTTAATCGAAAATTAGGATCATGGTAAGAACTGCTTTTGGATGCAGTCTTAGGACCATAAAAATGATTATGAATTAATTGTAAATCATTCTGAATATCAGTAATAAATTGTTTTTCTGCATAAACCCAAGCACTACCCTGTGTCGCTAACAACCAATAAAGACTATCTACAGATATTTTCTGATTTAATAAATTTAATAGTAGATATTTAATTCCTTTTGCAAGTTGTTCTTTAGGCAATAAACGCCGAACAGCTTTTTGCAACTCTAAAGATATAGTTTGATGCTCGTCAAGTTTCTTACTCCCTTGAATATTCAACCATACTAAAAACTGCGGTAATGTTTTTGGATTTACCATTGCTCTTAGGGTTATCAACCGCACCATTTGGGGACTATAAATCTTTTGTCTAATGGCTTGTTCCGCACCTTGAGCATTAAATAATTTTTCCCAATATTCAAGGGTAACTTCTTTATTTTCTAACCCTTTAACAATTTCCTGTACTACTTCTGGCTTGACAGCAGAACTATTGATTAAACTGCGAATGGCAGATTTTAAGGCTGCTTCATCAACATTTATTGCGGAAACAGTCTGAGCAGCATTAGTAATAGCTTGTTTTAATTGTTCATAAGCTTTTTGTGATGCTGGTTGAATTACCTGAAACCGTTCTGGTTTTTCCAATGCTTCTACATTAAAAGCCCACGCAACAGGTAAAACTTTTTTAGACTGGTTAAATTTTGTGATTGCTAAGGCGTTAAGAGTATATAAATCATGTTGATTTTCTGCTGGTAATACTATTGCTTGATCTTGTGCAAACGGTAAAGATTCATCCTCCTTTGTCCGGTGAGGTTGACCAGATTCTCCCATAAATAAATGGGGACTATCTTGAAAATCTAAGGGGTTAAATGTTGGTTTTTGGTTTTGTTCCCACCAAGTTAATATAAACCGTAAGTTATGATCTCCCTGGCACAAAAAATAACGATAAAAAGCTGCACTGCGTCCCACTTCATCCCGTCCTCGTGTGACAACAGCCATGACAGACCAAGTATCATCACCACTTCCTACTATCCGGCCGATAATTGCTGGTTTTTCCGTAGAAGAACCTTCTGTTAAGGCAAATTCTTGATTAGCAATAGACCTTTCCACAACTGTAGGAATAGGGTTAATAGTGGCGTTCATGTATTGTCCGGTAAAACCCAGAGACACCCAACCATTAACCCTTTGTTGAACGTGAATACCTGTACTAAATTCGTGAATTTCAATATTTGATGAACTCATGTTTTTAACCTTTATCTAATTCTGGATGACGTGAACCTGTACAAAGCCAATAAATGGGAGCAACCAAACCAAAAGGCCGCCAAAGTTTGGGATTTTTAATTACTGCTGTTACTCCCCCTCTACTTTTAGTGAGTAAGTTAACATTTGGTTCAGGATATTTACTACCCAACATCCCAAAAGCTGAAGCTGTAAAAAATTCTATATTACCCCCTCCCATTTGTTGCCATGATTGTAATTTTCTGCAAACTTGGGGAAACCTTGCTGATGCTAAAAATGCTGGTTTATCTCGATTTACCCACAAATCAGATTGTTCACATTTATTCAATACTAAGGCAATGCGCCGCTTACTTCCACCCAGATCATTCCGGTCTAGTGCTAACAGCAATTTATCTAAACCATTGGCATATTCTAAATCTTTGCGCCGACCATTACCATCAACTAAAAACAGAATACCATTACACTGTAAACAGTCTTCTAAATATTCATCTAATTGGGGATTTTTACCACGATGCAATAAATCATCAAAAAATTCCCCAGAATAATCTTTAGAACTGACGTTTAAATTCAGTAATTTAGCACCTAATTTTTTTTCCTTCAGCGTAATTTGTAAAGTGCAATCATTGACATCTGATACAGTTAAAGCTAATGGAGTTTTTTCTGGTTCTAGCCCTTGTTCTAAGATATTTTGAGCCTGACTAAGTAACTTCTCTCCTCCTTCGTTCACAGCGGTTACAGCCTGAACTGGACTATCAGGATCGGCATTTGGCCATCGGGCTAAGGAGGCCATATATGTGGTTTTTCCAGAAGAGCGATCGCCTATAACTCGTAATACTGCACTACTTTGTAATGGGGTCTGATTTTTATTCTTAAATAAATTAAACATCTTCTTTCATCCTCTTACCTGTACTTAACCAATAGAGAGGTGAAATCATGCCATAGGGCGACCAGTTATCAGTTTCTCGTAACACTGAATATCTGCCCCCTTGTCCTAATTCTTCTTTACGATTGGGGCGCGGATCTTTATTTCTTAAAACCCCAAAGGTAGATATGGCATAAAACTGTAAATTTTTAGGAGGAATATTGTCTTTTAAAAATGACAGAGTTTCTGGGAAATGAATAGCAAATAAATCATTTTCAGGATCTAAGCGACCAGGCCACAGTTCCCCCCGTTCACATTTACTCATGGCTACAGCTAACCGTAAATCATGCAATCTTTCCTGTTTATCCATTAAATTTATAAACCTTTTAAAGACTCGTTTATAAAATTTATCTGTTCCTTGTCTCCACTCTGTTAATAAAATTAAACACCCTTGAGTATCTTTACTTAAACACTCATTCATAAATTCTTCATGTAATGGATCACTAGACACTGATTCTAACTCTTTAAAAACCTCTCCTGGATAGTCTCGCACAGCTAAATTTATTTTCTCTAGCTTTCGCCATTTTTTCTGAATTTCAATAATGAATGAATAGACTTTTAAATCATCAATTGTTTTGACATGAAGACGAGTAGGTTCTAAGGATGCACCCTCTACAATAATGTTTTCCGCTTTGTCTGCTAATTCTCTGGTTTCTTCATTCAATGCTTGCACTTTAAAATTTTTCTTTTTCCATGTTGCTTTTCGTGGTTGATAAGCCAAAGCTGCTAAATAAGTAGTTTTGCCAGAAGCCTGTGGTCCGATGATATGAATGTTGCCCATGTTACACCCTTTGAATTATTTAAAGAACAGAGAATGACGGATATAGCCCCGGCGAATGGAATTCGCGGCTACACAAACAAAGTCCACCTTCGTGGACTAATAAAGAATTTCCAACCCGCGAAGGCGGGTTTCGTCTGTGTAGATGCGATTTCTAATCGCCCCTACCATCTGAACTAATAAATGATAAATTCCTAACCCGCGAAGGCGGGTTTCGTCTGTGTAGACGCGATTTTTAATCGCCGAAAATGGTTTCAATCTGTGAAAAAATTTGTTTAACATAATTCCCACCTATTTCGCTAAAAAACTACCTAAATAAATCCAAGGTAATTCTAATAAACCTCGATGATGAATAGATGTAATGAAACACCGCACCGATCCACCGGAAAGACCATTATTCAATTGTTCTAATTGGGAATAAATCGGACGAAAATATCTTTGTAAAACATAAGTATGCCGCTGCTGCCAGTTGAGGGAACTACCATAGGGCTTATAAGCTAGTTTACCACCTTCCTGGGTCAAATCACAAAATAAATCAGCTTTATTGATACAAATTGCTAAATGTCTGACATTAGGGCATTGGTGATGAAAAAATTCTACCCACCTGTCAAAGCGATTACACCATTGTTTTTGCGTGGCAAACTGCTCCACATCCGTACCCGGTTGTAAATCCATGCCCCGATGGGGTGGAAGAATAAGCAACAGTCCCTCGCTGTTACGAAGAGTTTGTAAAAATTGATTCCATCGTTCAGGACTATCCTTTTGCAAATTCCTGTCCCACACATCCCCTGCTGTATCAATCCAATCTACTACCATTTGCTTATTACCAGACGGTAGCCGCACCTCCATCTCTAAATACCTGGGGTGTGGCATTTGCCGAGGTGTTGCATAGGGCTGTGAGTTCTCATCCAACAATTGCACTCTCAGATTGTCATAATCGAGATTGGCAACTTTGACATATTCACCTTTGGGGTTGACTAACTCTAGGGCTAAGTGAGTCTTACCTGTTGCGCGATCGCCTATGTATACTACTCCCACCTTGATTATCTTTATTACATTGCGTATATTTAAGTGTCATTATAGTTACTAAAAATATAGTCAAATATTTCTAGCTTGGTAAGGCCTATACCTTACAGGACTAACTACAAGCCGCACTATTCGGTTTCTATGATCACATAGAGTTCCGAACTACTTTCACCACTTTCCAAGGATATACACTTCTTTAACTCAAGACTAATATATCACACACCTTAATTGTTTTGACACAAATAATCATTTTTAGATCAAGTTTTGAAAATCAGTTTATTTTCTTGATCCCAAGATATACAGCAGATTTGTAAGTCAAATTCTTGTGGGGTGGGCATCCCTGCCCGCCTCAGTATATAATCGGAATTAGGTGAATTTTAACTTACACACCTAAATTCACTTGATATCTAATAACGTAAGTTGCTAGTTAAGGAAAATGTCATCATCAGGATATCCAAGATTAAAACATGAACAGGATGAAAACAGAAAATTACTCACCAATTACCCATTACCAATTACCCATTACCAGCCTCAACTAGATAACTAGGTAAGTGAACAGAAAAAAAGCAACATAAGTAACGAAAAGTAAAGTTGCCCAAAACCTGTTCCCTGTTCCCTGTTCCCTGTTCCCTGTTCCCTTGTCATAACGACAATTTTTAACGCCAACCTACTTAACAACTTGAGTTAATAAGGATCTAAATCAAATCTTCCCCGCTTCACACTTCTGAGATAATAACCTCGTGACGGTAGTTTATTCAAATCGAAAGTGTCACCTTGGGGAACTCTCCAAATTTTATAGTCGTGATAAGTGAGAGGAGTTCCTTTTTCACAAACTTCTGGGGGATGATCTCCTAACACAAAATACGCAGCACCTTTACCCATAACTTTAGCAATACCATATCGATCAATCAGTAAAGAAGTTTCTTCACTAATTGCTATCCCTAAAGCAGTTGAAGATACACCGTCTTGAATTTGTCTAGCAATAAAAACCATAATTCTCCCCATTCTTTTGCGTTCATTAAAATGGGTATCAATAATAGTTCCTCGCAAATGCTTCCACTGAAAAAAGTTATAGGTAAAGGTAATATTTCTGTAAGGATCATCAAGGGCTTCGTAAGTTTCAATGCTATCTACACAAGCGCAAGAATCATAAACATATTCACTTTGAATCATTGCCCCGGCACTTGTACCACCAATAGCACCACCTTTATCATAAACTGACTTGATAGCAACTTCTAATTTAGTGTTTTTCCAGTGGCGAATATATTCACATTGATCACCTCCAGCAAAGAAAATTACCCCAGCATTTCTGACTTTATCAAAAATATCCGTTCTGTTCGCTTCTTGGCGGTTACGAATGATGAGAGTTTCTACATATTTGACACCTTTCATGGAATAAATTAACTGATTGTAATCATCCTTACCAGCAGCCCGAATCACTAAAACATTAACTTTAATATCGCTGTTACTACCCCCCCTGACTTGATTAATCATCCATTGAATGGCATCATCAACATCAGTACCACCACCACCTAAGTTATGAACAGGACCGGCTAGTTTAGGTAATTGATAAATGGGTTCAGGGGTGGGAGTTTGGTGATCAGCAATGATATCTTTTAGGAACTGCTTTAACTGTGCTGTCAGACGGCCGATAATTTGGTTTACCACCCTCAACAAGCTGTTTTTTGCATTCTGCAAATGCCTGGATATATTTGGGAATGCTTTTGTCATATTCAAATCTTGTCAAGCAAACAGCAATCATTTCTAACTTTCGCATTTGCAGAGCTAAATTCCCAGCGTACAGGGTTTGTACTGTTTTTTTACGGCTAATAATCAGAGTAGTCTTTAATTCTCCTGAAAGAAGATGAATGCAGTAGTCTAAATTAATATTAAATTAATATTAAATTAATATTAGTTTGGGTAATTATCAACCGCGTCTACACAGACAAAACCCACCTGCATGGGTTAATAAAGCTTGATTTCATCAATTACCCTTTCTTTCTGTTTTGTTTTGTGTAAGTTCTGATTTTGATGCCGTTTTTGATCACTACCAGACAATTTCTCCTCGTTCTTTGACTGTTCTTTCGTAAACCATTTCTGTTTGCTTACCTAATTTTGACCAGCTAAATCGTTTTTCTAAATCTGCATAGGCATTATTTACCAACCATTGACAATAATCTGGGTTTTTCAAAACTTCTAAAATTCCCCAAGCTACAGAGTCAGGATCATTTACCCAGGTAGTAATTCCCGTTTTTGTATGTTGAACTACTTCAGGAAAACCACCAGTATCGGAAACTATGACTGGTACGCGGGAGGCAAAACTTTCTAAAGCAACAATACCAAAGGGTTCATAAAGACTGGGGAAAACCGCACAGTCGGCGATAGTTTGAAATCTATCTAAGTATTCATCAGACAGAAACCCGGTAAAGTAACACTTGTGCCAAATTCCTAAATCCCAAGCTTGACGTTTTAGATGTTCAGTATTACCACCACCGACTATGATAAATTTAACATTACCGCCCATTTCCCACAGCACCTTGGGAGCAGCATTAAGTAACACAGTTACACCTTTTTCGTAGGTCATGCGACCAAGATAATAAACAATTTTTTCATCATCTGTGGCAAATTGTCGCCGAAAATCTTGAGGATGAAAATCTTTGTCATGTCGTTTCTTTTCTGGGCGAATACCATTATATATTACGTCAATTTTATCACTAGAAATAGAAAGCGATCGCCCGATTTCTCGACGCATATATTCACTACAAACTATTACCCGCCAAGCATTTTCAGCTAGTGCATATTCTTTATTATGAATATACCGTTGGGTATCATTGTGAATGCCATTATAACGTCCATGTTCCGTGGCGTGAATGGTGGCAATTAAGGGAATTTTAAAGATATACTTAAGAGCGATCGCAGCATCACCAACTAGCCAATCATGGGCATGAATCAAATCAAATGGCCCCTTTTCCCTCAACAACTTACCACCATGAGCGCCCATACTCTGATTTAAATTCACCACCCAGTGCAAAAAATCGTTACTAGCAGCCACGTGGACACGATGAACATGAATCCCCTCAACGACTTCATAAAGGGCTGCTTGACCAAATTCCGGGGTAATGAGGTGAATGTCATGACCTAACTTAATCAGTTCCGGGTACAATTCAGCAACGTGACGAGCAATTCCCCCGACTATCCTGGGTGGAAATTCCCAACTCAACACTAATATCTTCATTGACTTGACTCCCCGATGATTGACAAAAAAAATCCAAATATTTGACGCTCCCCGCCCTATAGAGGGACGGGGATTCTTGTTTCAATGAGCAACCTTGCCCAAACTTGTCTCCAAGTCTGGGTAGAGGGTCATCTCTCCACAAGCGTTAGAAG
>LJOT01000888.1 GCA_001672075.1 Anabaena sp. CRKS33 | reverse complement strand
GCCAAAAAAACCCAGTCCATTATCATGTTGATTTCGTACCGTCTCGATTGTTTTCACGGTAGTTATTCCTCAATTTATAAGCAAAGGATTTGAAATGAATAATTAAGGAGTTTGGTAGGGTATTTTAGAATAAAATTCGTAACACACCAAACTCTTAATAATGGTGCGTTACGCTGTCGCTAACACACCCTACGGAGCTTCGTTGAGTAGGTTTTGAGCGCAAGCTAATTGTAATTGGATAATTTCGCTCATTTGCTGACTAAAATCCTGTCTTGCTGCTAAGAAACTTGTGTGCGTTTTAGTTAATTTGGCGGTGTTGTTACTGAGTTTTTTGTACTGAGAAATCTTTAAATCATTCATGCTAATTTTTTCAGTAGGTTCTTGGTTTATGTTTGGCTTTAAGATTTTTGTTGACTCAAAGAATTTTAGTTTCTTTGACAATTCTAAACCGTTCTCCATGATAGTTTTCATGGATTTT
>LJOT01000887.1 GCA_001672075.1 Anabaena sp. CRKS33 | reverse complement strand
TCGGATCCGGCGGACGGAGTATACCTCAGCCGATCGCGATCGTGTCGGTCCCTGCGTCGGCTGCGGATCCGACCGCGTCCGCCGGATCCGAGAGGATCGCGTTCAGTTGGCATCTGCCAGAGACCGCGTGTTCGATCGTCGCCTTCAGGTATCGCTTCTTCCCGAGCATCGAGACCGCGAAGACGATCTTCGGCTTCGTCGAGACGTTCGTCGCGGTCGAGAGCGTGTAGTCCGTTCCCTGGACGAGTCCGGGGATCGCTTCCCAGGTCGAGTTGTTGTCTGACTGCTCGATCTTCGTATTCGTCGTGAGCGCACCAGTCGACGCGCTCGAGAAGATGACGCGAGCGAATCGGAAACCCTGCGTATCGACTGATCCCGTGAGAGCGGTCCCGCTCGTCTCGCTCATCAGT
>LJOT01000886.1 GCA_001672075.1 Anabaena sp. CRKS33 | reverse complement strand
TTGATCCAAGACACATCAGGAGAACGGGTAGCACCATTAGGTAATTTAAAACCTGTGGAAGAATCAAAAGCTTTTCCTAAACCATTTTGGCGATTCCAATATCCTAAATCCAGACACATTTCAAAATTTCTATTTCCCGTTTCTCCTCCTGTTGGTGACATGATACTTAATTCCCCTTGTGATGATAATTCTAAACGTAGATCTTTATTAGCAGCAACTATTTCTACAAATTTATCATCTGTGAATTTTAGTGATTTTGGTATTTGTAAAGTTATAGCATTCATAATTCATACCTCTCTCTATTTATCCCTTCCAGTCCCTACAGACAAAACCTTTTACGAGAAAATTGGCTGCAAATCTAAAATAAAACCTGGTAATATATCTTCTCCAGATAAACTTGTAGGAGATTCTAAAACTTCTATTTCTTGATTTTGGCGATAAATTTCTACTTGTTTATTTTTAGGATTAATTAACCAACC
>LJOT01000480.1 GCA_001672075.1 Anabaena sp. CRKS33 | reverse complement strand
AAGTTTCTTTAGCACTTCCTCTTTTGTAAGATGCTGATATTTGGCAGTTTCCCTACTGGTAATAGTATTAATCAATTTTAAAGAAAGCTCAAAATGATTTTCTCTAATTTTTTCGTGTATTTGTGTATATTCAGGTATGACACTCGATAGAAAATCAAGATACTCTTTAATCCATATTTCTACATATTTTTCTATTAGTCCATATAGTGAAATAATAGATGCTTTATATTCAAATATTCGTCTGTCTGTTCTAAAACCTCTATCGTGACTACTTAGCGTATTAAGTAAATTTTTTATTTGCTCATTATCATTATCTTGAACATGATAAGCAGCTACATCATTTACATATTGAATATGTTTTAAATATTCTCGAATTTGATTGAGTTCTTTTTTAAATCTTTCTAATGATTCTATATTCATAATTTCTACCAAAGTTTATTTAATGTACTTTTGTAGAAAATTATCAAAATATCTAATTCGTGCTTCTAAACCTTTTCTGGTAGTATACCTACCTTCAAAAAGGAAACGATCATTTTCTTCTGCTACATATAACATTTTTTCATCAGAATACATCTCACGTTTGATTACTTCCTTATATTTTAATAATTCATTCTTAAAGTGAATTTTTCTAGCAAATACTTGCATCATTGCATCATACACTATTTTTAAAGGAGTGTTTTTATCACGATCTTCTTTTGGTGGAATAAAAGCTTTATTTCCTAATATTTGATAAATTATATCAATAGTATCATTAAATAGATTTTCCAGTTTTTTCATTGTTTGATCAGAATAGCTATTTGCTTGTTTTAAATATTCATCTAGGAATTTATCAACTCCTGTAGATTTTAATTTATCAAAATGACGATAAGCAAAGAAGCGCAAAACTAATTCGACATCTTCCATCTTTTTATAATATTCATTTTCTAGTAATTTTTCTTCTCCTTCACTCTCTAAAGGAAAATACCACATTTTTCGGAAGGATTCATTTTTGGAAAGTTTTATACATAATTGATTAAATTTTCCATTTTGTAAAGCATTTCTTGTTTCTTGAGGAGTTAACTTTTCTCCACCACTATTGAGTCTTTCAAAAACTATTCTTTTCAGTTCTTCCGCTTCTTCTTCACTTTTAGCTGTTTCTTGTAATAAAACAATAGATGATAAATAGCGCCTATCTATACCTTTTCTCACTTGCTCTGGTAAGTTTGCATAGTTTCTACCATCTAATTCTCTCCAATACTGTAATCCTTTTAGTTGAAACTTACCATTATAAAAATCATAAATGGTAGTTAATCTTTGTTGTCCATCCATTACTTCATAAATAGAATAGTCTATTTCATATAAAAATATAGGTGGGATTGGTACATTCATAATAAATGATTCTATCAACCTAGATTTACGAATATCATCCCATCTTTTTCGACGTTGATATTCAGGATCAAGAATGTATTTTTTACTATCTAGCATTGTTGGTATACTATCTAACGGATAACGAGCTTGTTCCGTAACAATTCTAATTTCACCCTTTTTATATTTTTCATTAATTTCTCTATCTGAAACTGATTCATGACTTGTATCTATATTCTCTGGAAAATTAAAAGTTTCTCCTAAAATTAAATCACTCTTTGCAATCATATTAGTTATTCCTTATGTTATTAATAATCTAGTTCCAGGTTAATTATCATTGGTCGTTACCAGTATATCATATTCTGCCACAAATACCCGTTTCATTAATTCTAAAAGTCACTAACCAACCAGTAGGATATTTTTCCCTTGCTTATTTAACGAATATATCACTCCTTCTCCTCTCTGCGACTCTGCGCCTCTGCGTGAGAAAAACCAAAAAAAACGGTAGAGAACCGAAATCCTCCACCGTTTAATTAACAATTACAAAAACCTAA
>LJOT01000014.1 GCA_001672075.1 Anabaena sp. CRKS33 | reverse complement strand
TGGAGAGATGACCCTCTGCTCAGACTTGGTAACAAGTTTGAGTAAGGTTGCTCGTTGAAACAAGAATCCCCGTCCCTCTATAGGGCGGGGAGCGTCAAGAAAAAATATAGCAATACTTACATCAACAATACTTGTATGACAGCTAATTTAATATCTAACTCTACCTCTGATTTCATGAATACCTTATCCCGTGCTGCTGCTGCTTATCGAGAAGGAAATCAAGTTCCCCCGGCTGAAATAGTCGTAAATGCGCTGCTAGAAGCAGAAAAAACAGCCAAGGTGCAAAAATTAAATTATCCCTTTGAGTCTCTCAACGGTAAATGGCGACTTTGTTTTGCTACTGGTACTAAAAAAGTCAGAAACCGGGGCGGAATTATTTTAGGTAAGGGTTGGTATATGCCGAAATTTATAAAAATTCTGCTGTGCTTTAATCCTAGCAAAGAAGGGGCTTTAGGAAGAGGGGAAATCGCTAATCAAATACAATTGGGAGCGATTTTATTGAAATTAACAGGACTAACAAAATACTTAGGAAAAAAGAACTTATTGGCCTTTGATTTTATCCAGCTACAAATTAGTTCATTTAGTTGGATGTTTATTAATAAACAAATTCGGTTTGGTCAGCTTGAAGATGAAGATTTTTATGATCAACCTATAGCTAAGTTACCCTTTTTTGCTTTCTTTTTAGTGACTGAAGATATAATCGCTGCCCGTGGACGTGGAGGTGGTTTAGCACTTTGGATTAGAGAAAATTAACCTAAAAAAATATAATATTCAATACTCAGATAACCGGCTTTTCTACAAAGTCGGTTATCAATTCCCTCTATCAACTTTTTTACTTGGCTTTAACAAAATAACTCGGATACTCACGAGTTGAATCTTAGTTTAATCTCATGATCATGGGAACTAATTTTACCAATTTCTCGTCACTGAACAGTTATCACTATCATCAGTCGCTGAAAATATAAGAAGAATTTAACATCATTTGCCAACAGAAAGACTAAAATCATAACGGACAGACTAGCCCTACAGTCAAGGAGGCTTAAAAACAATGTCCGACTTAAATCGCGGAATCATGAAATTTGAAGGTGCAGATTCGCCTAAACTGATTACAATCTCCACCGTGATACTTTTAGGATCAATTGTCGCCCTGATCCTTTGGGCGCTTAATTTCGCTTATGCAATAGCTTAGATTCTTTGCATAATCTTTAGGAGACAAGAGGGCAAGACTTCTATTTGCTCTTTTGTTTCCTATATCATATAAATAAATATTCATTTTTGTTAATAACAAACTTGGAGTGTGTCATCAAATTTTAAATTTTAGATCAGAAAATAATGATTAATTTTTGGGGTATCTTAATTATTTTAATTGTTTGTCCACTGTTAGGGACAATACCACTAATTTCCTGGATTACTTATGCCATGAGTAGAAAGTGGTTAGCTAATGTCGGTACAGGAAATATTAGTGTTGCAGCAGCCTTTTATCATGGTGGAAAACTAGCGGGAATTTTGTCAGTAGTCTCGGAAGCTAGTAAGGGGATTATTGTTGTCACAACTGCCCACTATTTTTTCCCTTCACAACCAGTATGGGAAATTATTGCTTTAATTGGCTTAGTTATTGGTAGATACGTCACAACCAAAGGCGCGGGAACAACAAACGTCTCCTGGGGATTACTAGTACATGATCCGTTAGTAACTGTGTTAGTCGGCTTACTGGCAGCTATCGGTTTTTTGATCACTCGTTCTCAAGAAACAATTAAACTAGGGGTATTGGTAATGTTCCCCCTCTTTGTGGGTATCCTCCATTCAGAGGAATTATCCAGAATCATTGCTGCCTTTGCCTTATCGGGGTTAATTTACTGGATTTATAGCCAAATTCCCGACGACCTTCACCTCCCCGTCGAGGGAGCATCTCCACAATCCCTGGGAATGATGCAATATTTAAGCAATAATCAGGATAGTATCATCACCCTAGAGGAAGAATTAGATGGGGAAGTGGTGGGAGCCAAAGCCGCCACATTATCACAAATTAAACGTTGGGGTTATTCAGTTCCTAAAGGTTGGGTATTAGCTCCTGATGATGATCCTACCCAGTTAATTGAATTTCTGCAACCGTCCCAACTTTCACCCTTGGTAGTCCGTTCTTCCGCTATTGGCGAAGACTCCCAACAGGCCTCCGCCGCAGGACAGTATGAAACTATATTGAATGTTACTAGCAAAGAAGAACTTAGACAAGCCATAGCCCAAGTCCAAGCTTCTTATAATCACCCCAGTGCCGTCGAATATCGTCGTCATCGCAGTTTAAAAGATGCTGCTATGGGGGTACTCATTCAACAACAAGTTCAAAGCGTATTCTCTGGCGTGGCCTTCAGTCGAGATCCTATTGCTCAACAAGGTGAAGCCGTAGTTATCGAAGCTGTATCCGGTAGTCCTACTCAAATTGTATCAGGAAAAATCACACCGGAACAATATCAAGTAGTAATTGCTGGTGATGAAAAGTTATCTTGTCTGCAATTTGACGGAATTGGTAAAATACCCCAAGCATTAATTAAACAAGTTGCATATTTAGCCCGTCGTTTAGAAAGACGTTATTTAGGTATTCCCCAAGATATAGAATGGAGTTATGATGGTCAAAACCTGTGGGTATTACAGTCAAGACCTATCACCACACTCTTACCAATTTGGACTAGAAAAATCGCCGCAGAAGTGATTCCTGGAGTCATTCATCCTTTAACCTGGTCTATTAATTCTCCTTTAACCTGTGGTGTATGGGGAGAAATTTTTACTATCGTTTTAGGTGAACAGGCTAAAAGCCTAGATTTCGCGCAAACGGCCACACTACACTACTCTAGAGCTTATTTTAATGCTTCTTTGTTAGGAGAAATCTTTTTAGCCATGGGATTGCCTCCAGAAAGTCTCGACTTTTTAACTAGAGGTGCAACCATGACTAAACCCCCTCTAAATTCCACTTGGACTAATTTACCTGGACTGACAAGATTACTCAAACGGGAACTGGATTTAGAAAAAGACTTTAAATCCGATTATCGTCAAGTTTTTATTCCCGCATTAATAGAATTATCCAACATTGTCATTACTGAGTTATCACTAGATCAGTTATTATCTAGAATAGACTTGATTCTTGATTTACTCCGCCAAGGTACTTACTACAGTATTTTAGCCCCTTTGAGTGCAGCTATCCGTCAATCCCTTTTCGGTATCAAAGCCGAAAAAATTGATAACAGTGTCACCCCTGAAGTGGCATCATTAAGAGCTATGAGTTTACTAGCTGCCGATGCTAAACAAATCTTAGATGATGATCATATTGACTACAATGGTGAACCAGAAAAGATATTTGAGCAATTGGCAAAAACAACCGCTGGAGAAAGGATTTTATTTGAATTTGACGAATTAATTCAGGATTATGGTTATTTGAGCGAAGTAGGTACAGATATTTCCGTTCCCACTTGGCGAGAAAATCCCCAACCAGTTAGACAATTGTTTGTACAGTTAATTAAAGCAGGAGAAATCCCAAATTTAGATGATTCCCGTTCCCAACAGCAAAATTTAGTCCAAAGACGAGTTGATCTTAAAGGTAGGGTAACGGAAGTTTATTCCCGCTTGTTGGCTGAATTACGCTGGACATTTTTGGCGTTGGAAGAGATTTGGCTTCAGTCTAGGGTGCTATTACAGCCAGGAGATATCTTCTTTTTGGAGTTAGATGAAATTCGCCATTTAGTGATTCATTCAGATGTAGCGGTTAGAAATCATCTGTTAGAATTAATAGCACAAAGGCGATCGCAATTTCTCCAAGATAGTCAAATTCCCCAAATTCCTCCCGTTGTTTACGGTTATAACCCGCCTCAACCTATCACTCCTGTCATTAATCTCGCTGATAATATCTTATTGGGTATTCCTGCAAGTCTTGGACAAATTCAAGGTCGAGTAAAAATATTACGAACTTTACAAACAGTCCATGATATTGATAAAAACACGATCCTTGTTGTTCCTTATACAGATTCCGGTTGGGTTCCTGTTCTAGTTCAAGCTGGGGGGTTAATTGCTGAAGCAGGTGGTAAACTTTCCCACGGGGCAATTATCGCCCGGGAATACGGTATTCCCGCTGTTATGGACGTACATAATGCTACATATTTACTCCAGGATGGTCAACAAGTCCGAATTGATGGATACAAGGGTACTGTAGAGATATTAAAAAGGTAACAGTTTTAACGTAACACACCTGATATATCGGTGCGTTAGGGCTAATAATTAATCTCTCAAACTCCCCAATATTGTCTAGCCGTAACACACCCTACTTAATATATAGGAATATATAGGAAATACATAGGCATAATATTTGATTTTTCTACATTATTGAGAGGTTCAGATCCCCGACTTTTTAAATAAGTTGGGGATCTTCATATTATCATCATAGATTTTAATCTATATATTAGAGTTTTTTCGTAGGTTTCAGGTTAATAGATAAGTTTTTACTTATGTATCTAATTAAATATTTGTTTAATAATTCCAGTTGAGAGATGATCACTTTGATCACAAACACTGTAAACTAGTTTTTACTAGCCAAGTGATACTTGATCACCCCAGGCTCAGAAATTAAACCACGTTTATGACTAAGTATATAAACTAGTCCTTTTTATTATCAGTGAGGTCTGTTTTTAATACCTAGATATAACTGGAAATTTGCATCATAAAGCAAAGAAATGATTTATTTTCTTTGTCTATATTTTCATAGTTAGAAAAATAAATTGTGATGTAAGGAGATATAATGACAGAATTTTTTAACCAAGTTTCTCGGCGTAAATTTATTGTCACTGCTGGAATTTCCGCCAGTGCAGTATTACTCAAAGGCTGTTTAGGAAATCCACCAGAAACAGGCAATACTGGTACAAGATCCTCCATTGAACCAGCAGCTAATATTAAACCAGAACAAAAACCAGAAACTACAAAAGCCAAACTGGGATATATTCCCATAGTTGAATCTGCACCATTAATTATTGCCCAAGAAAAAGGCTTTTTTGCTAAATATGGGATGACAGAAGTAGAACTTTCTAAACAAGCTTCTTGGGGTTCAGCCAGGGATAACGTTGAAATTGGTTCTCAAGGGGGTGGTATTGATGGTGGTCAATGGCAAATGCCCATGCCACACTTAATTACAGAAGGTTTAATTACCAAAGGGAATAAACCTATACCCATGTATGTTTTAGCGCAGTTAATTACCCATGGTAACGGAATTGCGATCGCTAACAAACATCTAGGGAAAGGAATTAGCCTAAAACTGGATACTGCTAAACCCCTATTATCCCAACTCAAATCAGCCAACACCCCCTTTACAGCCGCCTTTACCTTCCCTCATGTTAACCAAGACCTATGGATTCGGTACTGGTTAGCAGCCAGTGGAATTGACCCAGATACAGATGTCAAATTATTAACAGTACCCGCAGCGCAAACCGTCGCCAACATGAAAACCGGGACAATGGATGCTTTTAGCACCGGTGATCCTTGGCCATTCCGCTTAGTTAATGACAAAATCGGCTTTATGGCTGCATTAACCGCCGAAATTTGGAAAAATCACCCCGAAGAATATTTTGCCATGAGAGGCGATTGGGTTGATCAAAATCCCAAAGCCACAAAAGCCTTATTAAAAGGAATAATGGAAGCCCAGCAATGGCTAGATAAATTTGAAAATCGCAAAGAAGCAGCGGAAATTCTCGCCGCTAAAAAATATTTTGGTTTATCTTCACCAGAAGTTCTAGCTAATCCCTATCAAGGTAAATATGACATGGGGGATGGTCGAAAAATTGATGATAAATCCATGGCTGCTTATTACTGGAAAGATGAAAAAGGTAGTGTTTCTTATCCTTACCAAAGTCATGATTTATGGTTTATAACAGAAAATGTGCGTTGGGGATTTTTGCCCAAAGATTACATTACTAATGGTGCTGCCAAAGCCAAAGAATTAATCAAAAAAGTCAACCGGGAAGATATTTGGAAAGAGACGGCTAAAGAATTAGGAATAGCGGCGGCTGATATTCCTAGTAGTACATCTCGTGGAGTAGAAACATTTTTTGATGGCATTAAATTTGATCCTGAAAAACCCGAAGAATATCTCAAGAGTTTGAAAATCAAAAAAGCTGGTATTTAGTCATTAGTCATTAGTAAATTCGAGGAAAAATTCATGACAATAGCTCAAAAACGTCCCACAACTCCTAAATTTGATAATAGCTTTTTATCAGGATTGCAAAAGCAACTTCCTGAACTGATACCTCCTGCTATTGCATTAGCTATCTTTTTAGTTATTTGGCAAATATTTTCTTGGACACCAGGGGCAACATTGCCAGGACCAATTCAAGTTATTCAAGATACTTGGATTTTGATTTTGTATCCATTTTATGATAAAGGTGGAACAGATAAAGGGCTATTTTGGCAAATCTTTGCTAGTCTGCAACGGGTGGCTATTAGCTATACATTAGCAGCAATTGTTGGTATTGGCATAGGAGTTTTAATTGGTGTCAATAAAACCATGTCAAAAGCCTTAGATCCTCTATTTCAGTTATTAAGAACAGTACCTCCTTTAGCTTGGGTACCTATTTCCTTAGCTGCTTTAAGACAAAACGAACCAGCGGCATTATTCGTGATTTTTATCACCGCAATTTGGCCGATTTTAATTAACACTGCGGTAGGTGTAACTCAAATTCCCCAGGATTATAATAACGTTGCTAAAGTTCTGCAACTTTCCAAAAAAGAGTATTTCTTTAACATCTTAATTCCTTCAGCATTACCATATATTTTCACAGGTTTAAGAATTGCCATTGGTTTAGCTTGGTTAGCAATTATTGCGGCTGAAATCGTTATGTCTGGTATTGTGGGAATTGGCTTTTTTATCTGGGATGCTTATCAAAATAACAACGTGAGTGAAGTAATTTTAGCACTAGTTTATATCGGTGTTGTTGGCTTAATTCTAGATAAACTCATGGCTGCATTACAAAACTGGATTTTACCAGAACAGAAATAGTCAAAAGTCAGTAGTCATTGGTCAGTAGCAAAGAAATAACAACTGACAAATAACAACTGACAAATAACAAATAACAAATTGCCAATTACCAATCATTAAAACTATGTCAGTATTTGTTGCTGTTGATCAAATTAATAAAGTTTTTGAATTAAGTGGTGGTGGCCAATATATCGCCCTTAAAGGTATTGATTTGCAAATTAAAAAAGGCGAATTTATTTCCTTAATTGGTCACTCCGGTTGTGGTAAATCAACCCTTTTAAATATGATTGCTGGGTTAGATCTACCCACAGAAGGTTTAGTAACCTTAGAAGGACAAAGGATTAAAAAACCCGGTCCAGATAGAATGGTAGTATTTCAAAATTATTCCCTTTTACCTTGGCGAACTGTCAGAGAAAATATTGCCTTAGCAGTAGATTCAGTATTAAATGGAATGCCAGCAGCGGAACGTAAAGCCATTATCGAAAAACATATAGATATGGTAGGTTTGCGTCCCCACGCTGAGAAACAACCAGGAATGTTATCAGGGGGACAAAAACAACGGGTAGCTATAGCCCGCGCCTTGGCAATTCGGCCTAAACTATTATTATTAGATGAACCATTCGGGGCATTAGATGCCTTGACTCGCGGTAATTTGCAAGAACAATTAATGCAAATTTGTGAAGAAAATCAAGTTACCGCAGTTATGGTGACCCATGATGTAGATGAAGCCGTTTTGTTATCAGATAGAATTGTCATGTTAACTAACGGACCCGAATCGAAAATTGGGGATATTTTAGAAGTTGATATTCCCCGACCTCGTAAACGAATGGAAGTCGTAGAACATCCTAGTTATTACAGTTTGCGAAGTGAAATGATTTACTTCCTTAACCAACAAAAACGTGTTAAGAAAATCCGCGCCAGAAAAACCGCAGCAGTTGTCCGTCATGGCTTGGAAAAAGTTAATTTAGAAATTGGTTTTCTACCCCTTACCGCTTGCGCCCCCCTGGCTATAGCCAAAGAAAAAGGCTTCTTTATTAAACATGGTTTAGACGAAGTTAATTTAGTCAGAGAAAGCAGTTGGCGGGGAATTGTGGATGGGATGACTGGTGGTTATTTAGATGCAGCCCAAATGCCTTCAGGAATGCCAATGTGGTTATCTTTAGGAGGACATAAAAACGAACCTTTACCAGTTGTTACCTCCTTAACAATGACTCGTAATGGTAACGCCATTACCTTAGCAAAAAGATTTTATGATGCCGGAGTCCGCAGTTTATCAGACTTCAAAAACTACCTGCTAAAAACCCGCGACCAACAACATAGAATGGGTGTAGTTCATCCCGCGTCAATGCACAATTTACTTCTCCGTTATTGGTTAGCAGCAGGAGGAATTGATCCCGACATTGACGTAGATATGAAAAATATTCCTCCTGCCCAAATGGTAGTAGATTTAAAAGGTGCAACCATTGACGGTTATTGTGTAGGTGAACCTTGGAATTATCGGGCTGCGGTGGAAGGTTCAGGCTTTACTATTGCCACAGATTTAGAAGTTTGGTTAGGACACCCTGGTAAAGTTTTAGGAGTTCGAGAAGATTGGGCAGAAACTTATCCTAACACCCATATTGCCTTAACCAAAGCCTTATTAGAAGCTTGCCAATATTGTGCAAGTCCTGATAATGCCGAAGAAGTGCGGCAAATTTTAGCAAGTCGGGAATATGTCAGCACAGATATTGATTATATCCAAATTGAAGATCCAAATAACGCTACCTGTGACTTAGATCATCCCATGCGGGAATATGCCCATCATCAATTTTATTCCGAGTCTGCTATTAATCGCCCTAGTCGCACCGAACAAATTTGGATTATGACTCAATTAGCGAGGTGGGGTGATACTCCCTTCCCTAGAAATTGGGTAGAAATAGTTGAAAGAGTCTGTCGAGTGCGTGTTTTTAGTACAGCAGCCAGAGAACTAGGTTTAGATATCAGTTATACCCGTCAACCCATTCAATTATTTGATCGTAAACCCTTTAACGCTGATGATCCAATTAGCTATCTTAACGACCTAGAAATTAAACGGGATTTCTCCATAGCTGAAGTCATTTTAGACTCCCCCAGAAAAACCGCAGCTTAAATCAAAATAAATCTTGTGGGGTGGATATCCTGTCTGCCCAAAAATACAAAGGACGGGCAAGATGCCCATCCCACAAAACTAACAAAATCATCTTTTCTTGTTCCCATACTCTGTATGGCAATGAATTACAAAAGGCTCTGCCTTCGATTATACTTCAATTACACCAGAGGCAGAGCCTCTTGATAGCATTCCCAGTCTGAGACTGGGAACGAGATAACGAAATAAAAAACCCTTTTTTCTTCCTTTGCGTCTTTGCTCCTTTGTACCTTTGCGCGAAACCTTCTACCAATTACTAAACAATGCAAAAGCTAAAAACCACCAACACAATTAACCGTCAACCCTTCCTAGAAATCAAAGAAGTTTGTAAAGTTTATCCCACTAAAAAAGGACCATTTACCGTTCTTGATGGTGTTAATCTCAATGTTGAACAAGGTGAATTTATTTGCGTTATTGGCCATTCTGGCTGCGGTAAATCAACGTTATTAAACATGGTTTCTGGTTTTAACTTTCCCACCACTGGACAAGTTTTATTAGAAGGACAACCAATTACTAAACCAGGTCCAGATAGAATGGTGGTATTTCAAAACTATGCGTTATTACCTTGGAGAACAGCTTTTGAAAATATTTATTTAGCTGTAAATGCAGTTTATCCCACTAAGCCAGAAGCAGAAAAAAGGGCTATTGTCAGAGAACATTTAGCTATGGTGGGTTTAGGGGATGCAATGGAAAAGAAACCCATGCAAATGTCTGGAGGTATGAGACAAAGGGTATCTATTGCCAGGGCTTTAGCTATTCGTCCCAAAGTCCTAATTTTAGATGAACCTTTTGGGGCGTTAGATGCAATTACCAAGGAAGAATTACAAGAGGAATTGCTAAAAATTTGGGGTGATAATCGTTGTACAGTTTTGATGATTACCCATGATATTGATGAGGCTTTATTTTTGGCGGATAAGTTAGTCATGATGACCAATGGCCCCCATGCAAAAATTGGGGAAGTGATGGAAATTCCTTTTTCTCGGCCTAGAGATAGGGCGAGAATTATGGAAGATCCACAATATTATCAATTGCGAAATTATGCCTTAGATTTCTTGTTTAACCGTTTCGCCCATGATGATGTCGGTTAGTCACGTAGTCACGTAGGTTGGTTAGAGAAAATCAACCTACGGAAATAAAATATATAGGGTGCGTTAAGATCGCTAAAAAATGATAAAATGGAGCTATTAAATTAAATACGCGATATAACGCACCAAGTTTATGAGAAATAATCCCATAGATTCAGGAGCGTTTTTATTGCAACCTGATGAATTGTGATTAAAGGAAATTACTAATGAGTACCCGCGCCCTATTGTTAGTAAATCGTCATTCTCGTCAAGGACAAGAACGGTACCAAGAAGTAATAAATTGTTTAAATCGCCTGGGTTTAACAATAATTGCAGAATCTACCGAAGATGCTACACAATTAGGTAAATTTATTCGCCACTATCAAAAGGAAATAGATTTAGTAATTATCGGTGGTGGTGATGGTACACTTAATGCTGCTATAGAAGCAATAATTGAAACTCAATTACCTTTGGGAATTTTACCTTTAGGAACTGCTAACGATTTAGCGAGAACTTTGGCTATTCCCAATTCTCTACCGGAAGCTTGTAAAATTATCGCCGCCGGAAAGTTACGAAGAATTGATTTAGGTTGGGTGAATAATAAATATTTCTTTAATGTTGCTAGTTTGGGTTTAAGTGTCAATATTACTCAACAATTGACTAAAGAGATTAAACGCCGTTGGGGCATATTTGCCTATGCTGTCATTGCATTACAAGTAATTTGGAAATCTCGTCCTTTTAGTGCAGAAATTCGCATCAATAACCAATCATTTTTAGTGAAAACTGTACAGATTGCTGTGGGTAATGGCCGTTATTATGGTGGTGGTATGGCTGTAGTTCATGATGCTGCTATAGATGACCAAAGACTGGATCTTTATAGTTTGGAAATTGACCATTGGTGGCAAATTCTCCCCCTACTTCCAGCCATGCGTGGAGGGCGACATATTCAATGGCGAAATGTCCGCGCCCTTTATGGTCAGGAAATTACAGTATATACTCGTAAACCCCATTCTATTAATACCGATGGAGAAATCACAACCTATACTCCCGCTGTTTTTCGGGTGATTCCTCAAGCGATCGCTATTTTTGTTCCTGATGTATAATCTCGACTATGATTTATCTGATTGACATGATTTATTTGATCATATTTTAACAGGCAGCTAGGAATTTTCGCTCCTGAATTTTGCTGGATGTTGATAACATTACAATCATCATCACAAAAATCATCTCCATCATAGTTATGATTTATTCGATGATACTTTAAATCATGATCACAAAAATCATCTCAACCCTGAATCATAGCTATGAATCTAAGGTTTTCTCAAGAAATTAAATCTCTACTACAACGTTTAAGCGAACAACCTCTGACTTTAGGTGATATTCTCTTAGAAACGTCAGAACGGGGTTTTAGCTTAGTGATTACATTATTGGTATTACCCTTCTTGTTTCCCATGCCACCAGGCTTAACCAGTCCCCTGGGCGGCGCTTGCCTGTTATTATCCTTACAAATGGTTTTAGGCAGAAGAACACCCTGGCTACCGAAAAAAATCGCTAACTATCAATTTCCTAACGCTTTTGCCAAAATTATCTTACAAAATTTGCGCCGGGTTACTAGAATTTTAGAAAAAATTGCCCGTCCCCGATTCCAGAAAGTGGCTAATCATCCTTGGATTTGGCGATTTAACGGGCTGTGTATCTCTTGGTTGACAATATTGTTGATTTCTCCCGTTCCCTTCACCAATCCTATCCCAACCGTGGGGATTTTACTTCTGGCAGTTGCTACCATTGAAGCGGATGGATTACTAATGTGTATTAGCTATGTTGTCACCCTTTTAATTACTTTACTGTTTGGTTTCATTGGTTATGCTTTATGGTTAGCACCCAATTTGTTGCCTTCTATTTTCAAATGAAGTATTTGATCTTTATGGGAAAAAGTTGTTAAAATAGCCACCGAAAATTAAAAAAAATCCCCTCAACTAACTAAAAGCTGAGGGTCATGGTTTAATTAAGGTGCATCTACTGTTACAGTATCCACTAGTTCTTTTCATATACCCGGATAATTTTCCTGAGAATTTTATTTTTTTATGCTGATATAGTTTGGTAGTCTATTTCCTGAAGTAATATAAAATCTCATATTATGGCTTATGGCGATCGCTATTGATTTTGGTACAAGTAATACAGTCATCACTCGTTGGAACCCTGTCACCCAACAAGCAGAAACCCTTAATTTACCTGGGTTGTCAACACAACAGTATCTTAACCCCCCATTAATCCCCAGTTTAGTGTACATAGAAAATGCCAGCTTAGGTAAAATTATAGCAGGTCAGCAGGTACGCGATCGCGGTTTCGACATGAAAACTGATACCAGATTTTTCCGTAACTTTAAACGGGGAATTGGTGCAGATATCCAGGGGTTTTTGCCAGAACTCGATGATGAAAATATTACTTTTGAACAGGTGGGAGAATGGTTTTTAACTCAAGTAATTACCGAATTAACAATCATCGAAGGAAGTATAGACTCCTTAGTTTTGACCGCACCAGTAGACAGTTTTGAAGTTTATCGTCACTGGTTAGGCAAAGTTTGTCAATCACTACCAGTACAACAGATACGGATGTTAGATGAACCCACCGCAGCGGCTTTAGGGTACGGTTTAACAGATAAAGGAACTTTATTAGTTGTTGACTTTGGTGGTGGAACATTGGATTTGTCTTTAGTCAGCTTAGACCCAGGAACACAAGCCAAAAATAAACCTCTGGGATTTCTGCTCAAATGGGGTGAAAGAACTCTGGGTGAAGATTCTAAACAAAAAACGAAAACAGCCCGTGTATTGGCAAAAGCAGGGCAAAATCTGGGTGGAACTGATATTGATAATTGGATAGTAGATTATTTTGCGAAAAACCAAGGATTACCAGTGAGTTCATTGACAGCGCGGTTAGCGGAAAAGGTAAAAATTCAGTTATCAACTCAAGATCAAGTTACTGAAGTTTATTTTGATGATCAGACTTTTACAAGTTATGAAATGAACCTGAATCGTGATACGCTGGAAAATATTTTACGGGAAAACGGATTTTTTGATCAACTGGATAGTGTGATGATGACGCTATTACAACAAGGACGAAATTACGATATAGAAATTGATGATATTAATGCAGTATTATTAGTTGGTGGAACGGTGCAATTACCAATAATACAGACATGGATACAACAATATTTTCAACCAGAAAAAATCCGTCGTCAATTGCCTTTTGAAGCGATCGCTCATGGAGCATTACAAATAACTCAAGGAATAGAAATTAAAGACTATCTTTATCATAGTTATGGTGTGCGTTATTGGGATCGTCGTCATCAACGTCATCAGTGGCATCCTATCATTAAAACCGGACAAACTTACCCTATGACTCAACCAGTAGAATTAACTTTGGGTGCTTCTGTAGAAAATCAACCGAGTATTGAATTAATTATTGGAGAATTAGGAATAGAAAGCGGTGCAACAGAGGTATATTTTGATGGAGATAGATTGATTACTCGTCAGCTTGATAGTCCAGTAACCATCGTTAAACCATTGAATGATAACACAGAAGCCAGTAAAATTGCTAAACTTACACCACCTGGGTTTCCTGGTAGTGATCGTATTAAAGTTTTCTTTCAGGTTGATGAACAAAGGTTTTTAAGAATGACTATTGAAGACTTATTAACAAATAGTATTTTAGTAGAAAATCAACTTGTAGCACAATTAAGTTAAAATTAAGTTTAAATTTTAATTTAAAATTTACCACGATGATAAATCATCAGATGGGTGATTTTTTGGTTTCTACATTTATTGATTTTAATAGCATAATTTTAAACATAGTTTAAACTTTTCTTTACCTATATTTAATATATTCTTAACCATAGGCAATCACCCTTAGTTCAAGATGTAATTGGCTTTTGCCAGGTATTTCTAAAAACCAAGAGGCAGTATGACTTTTTTAACCAGTGTTTTGATGAATCGTGTTATTACTACTTCGCTATTAACAGGGGCTGTTGCGTTAAGTCCAGTCTTGAGTAAAATGGCATCAGCTCAGACTTTGAACGGTGCAGGGGCAACATTTCCCGCTCCTCTTTACGAAAAGTATGCCCGTGAAGTTAGGAAAAAATATCCTGATTTGAAAGTTAATTACCAAGCAATTGGTAGTGGTGGTGGTATTCGTCAAACCATTGCAGGAACTGTGGACTTTGGTGCTAGTGATGCAGCAATGAAAGATGATGAGATTGCTAAAGTTAAAAATGGTGTTATCTTAGTACCTACTGCTGGTGGTGCTGTTTCCGTTGTTTATAATGTACCTGGTGTCAACAACCTGAGATTATCTCGCACTACATTACCAGATATTTTCTCTGGAAAAATTACTAACTGGAGTGACGCGAAAATTAAAGCGGATAACCCTGGTGTAAATCTACCAAATCAACCAATTAAATTTGTGGTTCGCGCTGATGGTAGTGGCACAACTTTCATTTTTACTAACCATTTAAGTTCTATTAGCGGTTATTTCAAAGGTAGAATTGGTGCTAATACCGCTCCGAAATGGACTTTACCAAACGCCCTCAAAGGCAAAGGAAATCCGGGAGTAGCTGCATTGGTGAAAAGCAATCCCGGATCTATTGGTTATGTTGAATATGACTATGCTACCAAAAACAATCTCAAATCGGCGGAAGTGCAAAACAAGAAAAGACAATTTGTCGCTCCTTCCCTAGCATCTGCTAACTCAGCCTTATCAAATGTAAATTTTCCTGACAACTACCGCGTTTTTATTGGAGACCCAGAACAAGGTTATCCCATTGTTGGTTTAACTTGGATGATGGTTTACAAACAGTATTCTAATCCTACTAAAGCTGATGCAATTAAAAAATGGATTAACTGGGTTCTCAAGGACGGTCAACAATATAATGATGACCTCAACTACACTAAAATTCCCAGTGATGTTGTCAACCGTGTATTAAAGACGGTAAATAGCACTGTCAAGTAATTTTGTACATACAGTCACAAGTACCACGCCCTCACCCTTTCCTTGTCAAGGGGAGGGAATCATCTCTTCGTAAAATGTATATTCCTTTTATTTCCTCCACCTGTTATTAATCATGACTAATTCCTTTGAAGAACGGGATAATAATTCACTGAGTTTAAATAATGGAAATATTGATTTAATATCGATCGGTGGTACTAACTTCTGGTTTGATAGAGGATTTACCTGGCTGGTGTATCTTTTTGCTGGTATTACTGTAGCCATTCTATTTGTGATGACTTGGGTAATTTTTCAGCAAGCGCAACCGGCTATTGGTCAATTCGGACTGGGCTTTTTATGGAGTCAAGATTGGGATACAGGTAATCAAATTTTCGGGGCTTTGCCGTATATTTATGGAACACTGGTAAGTAGTGCGATCGCCATTTTACTAGCAGTACCCGTGGGTATATCCATAGCTTTAGTAACTAGTGAGGATTTCTTACCCATTCCGGTTAAAAGTACCCTCGCTTTTGTGGTAGAATTAATTGCAGCTATTCCCAGTGTAATTATCGGTTTATGGGGAATTTTTGTATTTATTCCTGTCATAAAACCTTTGGAAAAATGGCTTGGTAGTACCTTGGCATTCATACCACTATTTAATACCGAAGATCCAGTGGGAAATAATATGTTGACAGCGGGAATTATTCTCTCCATTATGATTTTACCGACAATGGCAGCTATTTCTCGTGATGTAATGTTGGTCATTCCTAAGGATTTACGTAGTTCATCTATGGCTTTGGGAGGAACTCGCTGGGAAACAATTTTTCGGGTGTTATTACCAGCAGGATTTTCTGGCTTGGTAAGTGCGGCTATGTTGTCTCTTGGTAGGGCTTTGGGAGAAACAATGGCAGTAACCATGGTAATTGGTAATTACGCTCAAATCAGTCTATCTTTACTTGATCCAGCATACACAATCCCCGCTGTTTTAGCTAATGAATTTGCCGAAGCTGAACCAGGATTACATATTGGTTCATTAAGCTATTTAGGCTTAATTTTATTTGCGTTAACTCTAACTGTCAATATTGCGGCTGTTTTATTAGTTAAATGGGTTGGTAAAAAAAATAGATAACTCAAGCTAGTTATTTAGTTGCGGCCGTTAATGGGTAATTGGTGATAGATAATATCCCTGTTTTCATCCTGTTTATTTTTTAATCCTCAATATCCCGATTCTGACATTGTACCTAATTAGCGATTTACGTTGGATAATAAACAATCCAACATCCAAAATCCAAAATCCAAAATCCAAAATCCCAAATCCAAAATCCAAAATCCCAAATCCCAAATCCCAAATCCCAAATCCAAAATCTAAAATCCAAAATCCCAAATCCCAAATCCAAAATCCAAAATCCAAAATCCAAAATAAATATGAGTGATTCTTTCAATTCCCCAATAAATCAAATAGATCAATCCATAGCATCGGAATTATGCAAGCCCTTACCTACCAGTAGACAAGTATTTACATACTTAATGAATGGACTGGCCTTTGGTTTAACGGCATTAGCACTTCTACCATTATTGTCCATATTATGGGAAATTCTGCACAGAGGACTTTCTGGCTTTAGGTTGGAGATGTTATTTAGTCCATTAATTGAAAATGGCTTTGCTAATGCTATTCTTGGTACTATACTCATGGTAAGTATTGGTGCATTATTCAGTATTCCTGTGGGGGTAATGACGGGAATTTTCTTAGCGGAATTTAGTCAAACCAACCCAGTCGCTCAATATGTTAGATTTGTTGCTAGCATTATTACAGGTGTGCCTTCAATCGTGGTCGGGATGTTCGCTTATGGTGTGATTGTTTTAATAACTAAGCAATTTAGCGCGATCGCCGGTGGTTTCGCTTTGTCTGTAATCATGCTACCAGTGATAGTATTGACGACAGAAGAGGCTTTAAAGTTAATTCCTATACCTCAGCGTCTCGCATCCGCTGCTTTAGGGGGGACTCGCTTCCAAACTACTTTTCGCGTGATTATTAATGCTGCTATTCCAGGAATTACTACGGGTATTTCCTTAGCAATAGCTCGCGCTGCTGGTGAAACCGCACCACTAATTTTTACCGCTTTATTTAGTCAAAATTGGTCAGATAATTTATTAAGTCCTACTGCTTCGTTACCAGTATTGATTTTTAATCTTTATAATAATCCCGACCCAGCAGTAAACCAATTAGTTTGGACTACTTCTATAATTCTTCTGACCATAGTGCTATTTTTTAGCTTGATATCTCGCTTAATCTCTCAGAAAAGTAAAGCCAATTAAAAACGTTTTTTGCATTAAAATATGAATAATCTAACAACTGCTATCCAAGTCAAAAATCTTAGCTTTTACTACGGCAACTATAAAGCTATTCAAGGGATATCATTGGATATCTATAAAAACCAAGTTACCGCACTAATTGGTCCTAGTGGTTGTGGTAAATCTACATTCATCAAAACTATTAATCGCATTAGTGAATTAGAAGGAAAAGTCAAAGTTGAAGGTAGTATCGAATTTTTTGGTCAAAACATCTATGACCCTCGCATTAATATCAATCGTCTGCGTCGGGAAATTGGCATGGTATTCCAAAAACCAAACCCTTTTCCCATGAGTATTTATGAAAATATTGCTTACGGCGTAAAAATTGCCGGCCGATGTCCGAAAGTAGAATTAGATGAAATTGTGGAATCCGCGCTTAAAGGTGCTGCTCTCTGGGATGAGGTCAAAGATAAACTAAAACAATCTGCTTTTGGGCTTTCTGGTGGACAACAGCAGCGTCTTTGTATCGCTAGGGCTTTAGCAGTCAAACCCAAGGTGTTACTCATGGATGAACCTTGTTCAGCCCTCGATCCTATTGCTACCATGAAAGTGGAAGACTTAATTCACAAATTGCGAACAGAATTTACGATTGTGATTGTCACCCATAATATGCAGCAAGCAACCCGTGTTTCTGATTTTACGGGATTTTTCAGTACCGATGAAAGTCGTATCGGTCAAATGGTAGAATTTGGTGCTACCAATCAAATCTTTGGTAGTCCTTTAGATGCTCGTACCCGTGACTATGTTTCTGGACGTTTCGGTTAAATACGGATAAACTCAATACAAGACGTAGCTTGAGCCTCATCAGGATTTAAAATCATAAGCATTCCTCATGCAAAATCCAAAATTAGTATGACTCATTCTACAGATATTAGCACCTTAGCACGGTGGATGGCGGCCGATTTTAGCAATCAAGCCCAAGTTTTTGAGAATCCGGCTTTTTTTGCCCATATTCGCGTATGTATGCGTCCCCTGAATTGGGAGGTATTATCAGGGGTGAGCTTGTTTGTGGAACAAGCTTACGACTATATGCTGAATAAACCCTACCGCGTGCGGGTGTTACATCTGACAACTGTAAGGGATAAAATTCACATTGAAAACTATACAGTTAAAGCAGAAAAAGACTTTTACGGAGCTTCCCGTGATTTACCCCGGTTACAAACTTTAACAAGCGATCGCCTAGAAAAGCTTTCTGGTTGTAACATGATTGTAGAATGGACTGGCAGCCAATTCAAAGGCACAGTCGAACCAGGAAAGGGCTGCATTGTCATCCGTGACGGGCAAAAAACCTATTTGGATAGCGATTTTGAAATTGACGGAGAAAGGTTCATCAGCCGTGACAGAGGACGAAATCCTGAAACAGATGAGCATATTTGGGGTTCTGTCGCTGGTCCTTTTTACTTCCTACCTTGGGAGAATTTTGCCCAAGAAGTCAAATTAAATCCTTAAAATTCAATACAGGACAGGCTTTCAGTCTGTCCTGTATGTGAAAAAAAATTAATAATCAACAGAATAATTAAAAAAATTTCTCCTAGATAGTGTAAATTAGAAAAAATGGTGCTATCATAAGTAATCGTAGGCGCGGCGACATAGCCAAGTGGTAAGGCAAGGGTCTGCAAAACCTTGACCCCCGGTTCAAATCCGGGTGTCGCCTTTGAGAAAAACCATCCAAAACCAAGCATTTCAAGGTTTTAGGTAATAAATTATGGGACGGGTTTAATACTCGTCCTAAATTTTTTTGGCATAGATGGGGATATAACAAATTTATTTACCAAAGTGGTAAACTTGTATTAATCTACTAACCCATGGAAATCACTTGAGGGGGTGAGGGGCGACAAGAATGGTAAAAGTATTATTCCTACTGGGGTTCAAGCAATAAACCCTCTCAAAAAATAGCGCGATCGCACTGATATGATTTTGACTTTCTCTTGAGAAGTTACTCCGAAAAAATCGCTTTTGTGCAATTAAAAATAAAGTCCGTTACATTTCATTAACGCACCCTACAGGATAGGCTATAGAGCGATCGCTTCTCAAGATGCAGATTTTGCGGAAAGAAGCTGACTAGATCGCAAGATAACACTAAGAGGCAATGCGGGCTAACGTCAAGCTCACCTTCGGTGTTTTTTGAAATTATCACGCTGCTTTCGCTAGTGGCATGAATATTTCAACAGATTCAAACGGTACAGAGATTTTGTCTTCTTCTGTCCGTTCAATTAATCCCAGTTCTTCCAGGCGATTTACGTCTGTGTGTACGTTTGAATAGTTTCTTGCGGCTGTTTTTGCCAGTGCGTAAATACTGCATGGCTGTATTTTGCTTAAAGTATCAAGCAAATCAAGTCGAGCAGGTGTTAGCTCGCTGAACAGTGATTTTGCAGATTCAAATGAAAGTCTAAAATTTACTGGCTTTCCAATTTCGGAGTCTTTAATTTGTTGACGAGCGGCTCGGATTGCAGAACCACCCTTGGTTACTTCAATAATTGCTTTCATGATTCACTCCAGGTTTCAATGTCTTTTTCAAAATCCTCAAGCAATTTATCAATGCTTGTGAAGTTGTAATCGCTTTCGTGTGAGTTTATATGTTTATTATCTCCTTTTTGTGCGTTCGTTGTCATATCTAATTCTACATTTTCCATTCTGCCCGTAAAATAATCTGCATTTGTATTTATGTGTACTTGGTGGTGTTGGTTCTGGTAATTCCCATATAACAACCTCGACGATTGATCCGTCGTCATGAACTTCTTTTGCTTTGGCGATTAGAGTGGCCTTCATATATTGCATTGTAGCAATATATTTAACTTCTATCGAGTAGCAATATTATGATCCGAACGGCACAGTTGAGTGATTCGCCGATTACACTTAAACCCAACAGGCGATTCGGAGCGCAACGCTTACGCACCAAAATATCACAATATTTTCCGATTTAATACTTTATTATACATAGACCCCCTATCAATTTCTTGATTTGGCGATCGCTATTCCTGTGCAGGAAGTGTTAGGTTATATTTGGATCTGGCACTTGTAAATCGCGGCATATCTTTCTAGCAAGTAAGTTGTTAATCTCACGATGGCGTGGAATAGACGTTGATCTCTGTGCAGCCCGATTGACATAAATAGTATGGCTACCACCTTCTCTTAAAAACTCACAACCATTGGCTTCAAGATGACGAATTAAGTCTAGACGCTTCATGCAACTGATAAAAAAATAGGTTCACGAATAACGTCCTGATCTTGAAGTAGTTCCTCTGTTAAAAAGCGGTTAGCTTCAAGTACCAACTCAATAGCTTCCTCCAGATTAACTCTTGCTTCATCAAGAGTATCAGCTTGAGTATTTGCTCCAGGCAGTTCTTCGACAAAACCTATGTAGCCTTCAGAGACTTTCTTGAATACTTTAGTTAATTTAAAATTCATAGTTGCACATTATATATGTTTTCAATAAGTATATCACCAAAATTGGCGCAAAACGGCTATTTACAGATCGCACTTGATCAATCCAACCTACAATTGCCTCTTTACTTGAGATTCATGGCAGCTTAGGTATAACTAACCTCAATACTGGTAACAAATCTCGGAGATATTTCTGGTCAGGAAAATTCCTCTAGGTAAAGCCGTGTAGCTTCTTTCAAACCAGCGATCGCCTGCTCGATCGTTTCCCCTTGATCTACTGTGCCAACTTCTGGACATTCAGCAATGTAAACATCATCTTCTTTGTACAAAATAACTGTCAAGATGCGATTTTTCATCGTGTCTTATCCTCTAACGCTTGCTCTGAAAATCATAACATCACTGTTCCCTATCGCACTTTATCAATTTAACCTATGAGCGATTCCTAAGTCGCGCAACGCTTACGCACTGATATGATTTTGACTTTCTCTTGAGAAGTTACTCCGAAAAAATCGCTTTTGTGCCAGTAATAAATAAGGTGCGTTACATTTCATTAACGCACCCTACGAGATCGGCGATCGCACTACAAGTATCTATTTTTGCTACCAAAAAGACTTACTTCTTCTTCTTCTATTACTTCGTCCATCTCCTCGATAATTTTTCTTTCAACTATTGAGCAATTAGTGATAAGTTGTTTGAGTTTATTATTATTCAACCAGTCTGAATTCCATAATGAAACATTTGCATCATTTAATTTCTTACATATTGGCTCGTCAAAGGGAATTTTATAACCAGTTTTTAGCACAATTCTTTGAATCCAGATTTCAAGATAGCCTATGTTTGGCAAAAGCCTGAATTTGCTAATGATAGCATTAATAATTTCGATTTTCTCATCACCGGAATTAATCAAAGAAAGGAATTTACTAAGTATGGCTGCACCAATCGGATAAATTCTTGGATTTTTGAACATTATATCTACAAGAATACTGATTAAAACTAAAACATCATCTCTATTATTATTTTTTAATCTTTTAATTCGAGCAAAAAACTTATCTAGTGCTTTACTTAAGCTTCCAGAATTAGGGTGTTTGCATGAAAAGTCATGAATAAGAAGTAGGTGTTCTTGTAAGTTTGTAATCTTCTTTTGACTTTTAATCCAGTCTAATTTATCTTGCTTGATGGAATTTGGAATTACATGATTGGAAGCAAGCGTCTTTTGTGGATTTAATTTTAGACCTAAATCCATAAGAATTTCAGTTAAAAGCTTTAGTATTAAATCACCATCTTGTGGGTTGTTTGTAAAAATCCTATAATCATCTCTATATCTTAAGATTTCATAATCATCTATAGATGTGTCATGTATTTTTTGAGACAATTCTAAATCTGCATAACCTAATACAATTTCAGCGATAAAATCCATCAAGACACTGCCTTGTGGAATTCCATTTGTTTGCCCAAACGACATATCTTTGATGCAGGAATCAATAACATTACCAATTAGATTTTTGCCTTTGCCATTTCTTTCATTCTTAGCAACTTCCCTTGTATGTAAAGCCCATGCTATTGAATGAGTATATATAGAACCATAACAGTCAGAAATATCAGTATGTTGTACATACTGATATTTAAGAGCTAGTTCAATTGATCCTTGCTCTACGGAATGCCACCAATTGCTTACAGTAGTTGCCATATCTGACAGTTTATCATCACTCTCGACAGGAAGGCTAAGACATCTAATTTTTGAATTGCTCCTAAATTCATTCATTTTATTTACGATTACAGTCCAATTCTCTTCCTTTGAAATTTTATAGACAAGGGATACATAAATTGCAGGATGAATTAACTGAAGGGGTCTCCAAGCAAATTTACCATCCTTATTGTTTATAAACCTGTGATTGACATTTTCGTAATCATAAGGGTAGGTTGCTTTTGTTTTTCCAGCGTCAACATAGTTTCCATAGTAGTCAGATAGAGACTTTTCTTGGATCTCTTGAGATATCTGCTCAAGAAGTTTCTCAAAGACAAAGTATTTTGGTAAGTCAAAGTTGTAGTAGCTTTCTTCTTTTAGAAAAAATCTTCGTGCTTCAGCATGGGAGAAATCCAAAATTTTTTTCATTTCATTACTCTTTAATTATCAAGATTTTTCTTTGAAGTTTAAGAGGGTGTTTAAAAAGTCGTGATTGATGTATCAAAGTATTTTTAACCATCGCTAACCCTACCCTTCTGAAGGCTTGTGTGTACACCGTAGCTTTGATAAAGGGGGTAAAAATGTGATGGAAATTACGAGATACCACTTTTCAAACATCCTGTAATGGCACATTTGACAAACAAGCGATAGCTTCAGCAAGCATCGCCCCCAACTCAAAACCAAAATACCACAATATTGTCCGCTTTAATGATTTCTTATACAGCGATTCCTGCGGAGCGCTTCGCTATCGCTTCACAATTATCTATCTTACGCAATTCTGTGTACTAATTCAATGGTCAGATGATTGCAACTTAATACCCAAAACTTGAGTATAAGCACCTCTAGCCTGAGTTACACCAATTGTCCGTTGTGCTGATTCTATCATCGGACGGCGCAAGCTCACAACTATAAACTGTGCCTGTTCTGCCTGTTGTTTAATCATTCTCGCTAATCGTTCCACATTTGACCCATCTAAAAACATATCTACCTCATCAAAGGCGTAAAATGGAGAAGGACGATAACGCTGGAGGGAGAATATAAAACTCAACGCAGTTAAGGACTTTTCCCCCCCAGACATGGAAGCTAAACGTTGGACGGGTTTACCTTTGGGGTGTGCGACTAGGTTTAAGCTACTGTTAAAGGGATCTTCGGGATTATCTAGTTGCAAATAACCGTCCCCATCTGATAAAATGGCAAAAATTGATTGGAAATTTTCGTTAACCGCGTCGAAGGCTTCTTTAAATGCTTTTTGACGGAGGGTGGTAAAGTTTTCAATTCTTAATAATAACTCTGTTCGTTCCCCTTCTAAGGTCTCTAATTTTTCGGTAAGTTCTTGGAGACGACCTTTGACTTTATCGTATTCTTCCAAGGCCAACATATTTACAGGTTCCATGGACTGTAACCGTTTGCTTAAACTCCGTAATTCTTTTTGTAGGTCTTCTAAATTAACTTTACCAGGAATTTCTGGCAAGGGACTGGGTAATTCTGCACCTAAGTCTCGTAACTGGGTTTGTAGCGCTGTTAAGTCTTCTCGACGTTTTTCCTGGGTTTGTGCCAGTTTCTCTATTTCCCATTGTAATTGCTGTTGACGCAATAAGAGCGATCGCAATTCTGTTTCTGTCAGATCCCGATTTTTCTTCTCTTCTCCTAAATTTTCTGCCAATTTGTGCAAATTACTCTCATTGACAGCAATTAAATGATTTAATTCTTCAATTTGGTTATTGACTGTTGCTGCTTGCTGTTTACTGGTTGTTTCTTCCTGTTGATATTGACTAACTCGCGCTTGGGATTCTTCTATTTTTTCTTGTAACCGCTGTTGTTGATTTTCTAAGTTTTTTAACTGTTGTTGTCCATCCCTTAGCGCTGTTTCCCGTTGTTGCAATTCCTGTTCTTGCATTTTCATGGTACTTTGGATTTGTTGCCATTCTTTGGGAGTTTGGGAAGATTCTAAATCAGTTAATATCAGTCTCAATTGTTGTAATTGAGTTTCTTGTTCCGGTAATTCCCGATTTAAAACTTCTAAACGGGATTGTGCAACTGTGAATTTTTGCGTATTTTGGGAAAGTTGACTGCGAGTATTTTCTAGTTGGCTTGTTAAATTCTTAATCTCTTTATTTAATTGTTCTAAATATAATTGTTGTTCTCTCCTAGCTTGACGTGCTTCTGTTAATTCTTGACCAAGGGTTTTCATGGAAGTTGCTAAAGTATTAATGGCTTCTCCACAACGTTCTAAAATGCGATCAATATCCATTAAACGAGTTTTTAAATTTCCTACTTCTTCCCCTTCCCCAGTTTCACTTTTTTCAAACCGCAAAGAGGAACGCTGGCTACTACTACCTCCCGTCATTGCTCCACTTGTTTCTAATAATTCCCCTTGTAAGGTGACAATGCGATAGAGTCCGATATTTTTTCGCGCTTGAGCAAGAGAAGCAAAAATCACCGTATTACCAAAAACATAAGTAAAAACATCTAGATAACGGCGATCGCATTCTACCAAATTTACGGCATAATTAATAAAACCATCAGCTAAACGCAGAGTTGCATCCTGAGTAAATTTAGGGACTTTAATTTTATTCAAAGGTAAAAAAGTCGCCCTTCCCGCCTTTTTTTGTTTTAATAGTTCAATTCCCGCAGAAGCCACACTATCATCTTCCACAACAATATACCCCAAACGACCACCAGCAGCGGTTTCCAATGCTAATTGATAGTTAGGTTCAACCTTCCCCAACTGCACCACCAAACCACACAAACCGGGCATTTCTGACTGTAAAATTACCTTACTAGCTTGTGTTCCTTGTATTTCTTGTTGAGCTTGAGTTTGGGCTTCCAATTTATCTAACTGACGTTGTTTCTCCCGTTGTTCTTGTAAAAGCCGCTTTTGAGTATCTTGTTGAATTTGTAACTCTTGTTCTGTGGCGGTGAGATTTTCCGCTAAATTCTGAATAGGTAAACTAGCAGCATTAAATTCTGTTTCGATTTGTGCAAATTCAACTTGTTTTTGAGTTAATTCCGGTTGTAAAGTGGCTATTAATTGAGATTGTTCAGAAATCAGCAGTTGTAATTGAGTATTGCGTTCTTGTAATTGAGCTTGTTCCGTGCGTTGAGGTTCAAGAATATGTAGTAAAGATTCTATATTCCGATTTAGTTCCGTTTGTTGTTGTACCCAAGCTTCTGAAGCACTAGCAACCTCCGCCGCAGCTTGACGAGAACTTTCTAAATTTTGTTGAGCGGTATCACGTTCTGATTGTAAAGACGCTACATGGAACGTCTCTACAATATGACTTTTTTTAGCCTCCTCTAAAGAGAGTTGATATTGTTGAATTTCCTGATAGGTTTGATTTAAACGTTTTGTAGATTCTTGAATAAAAGCTTCTAACTCTTTGTGCTGACGTTGGAGTTGTTTGCGTTCCGCTTCTTGAATAGCAAGATGAGATTGAACTGCTAAAAGTTCCTCCTCACCCAAAGCCTTAACCCGGAGATTGCGTTGTTCTAATTCAGTATTTTTCTCCTCAATTTGAGTATTAACTGTTGCTAACTGATTAGTAAAATCTCTGAAATTGCGATCGCCTTCTTCAACCTGTGAAACCAGCTTTTCCTGTTGTAATTGCAGAGAACGCCAAGATAGAACCGCTTCCCAAGATTGCTTTTCCAGAAATTCCGTCCGTAGCTGTTGATACTTCTGAGCCTTAGCCTGATCTTGATAAAGTCGCTCACATTGTACAGTTAACTCAGTTTGAATAATCCGACAACTATCTTCCCGATCCTTGACCTCATCCAAAGTTGACTTAGCTTGAACGATCTTACGATCATAAGTTGCCACCCCGGCCAACTCATCAATAATTTCTCGACGTTCGCGGCCATTCATCGAGATAATACTAGTAACATCACCCTGTAAAACCACATTATAACCTTCAGGATAAATCCGCAATCTCTCCAAATCCTCATGTAACTCAGTCAGAGTACAAGGTACACCATTAATATAATAATTAGACGTATAACCACCCTGTTGAGACACACGCAACCGACGGGTAACACTCCAGTCAGAGGATTTTGGACTTTGGATTTTGGATTTTGGATTTTCTTCTACTTCCCCTACTTCCTCCTCTTCCTCCTCCCTCCGCGCCTCTGCGTCTCTGCGAGAGACATCCGAAATATCAAAAGTTACAGTTACACTAGCTTCCAGTGCTGAACGTCCTTGATGTTTTTGAGCGTTATTAACCAAATCCGGTAAACGTTCTGCCCGCATACCCTTAGAACTAGACAGGCCTAAACAAAACAGCAAAGCATCAAGAATATTTGATTTTCCAGAACCATTGGGACCAGATATGACAGTACAACCCGGTAGTAGAGGTACAGAAGTAGTACCACCGAAGGACTTGAAATTGGTAAGTTCAACGCGCTTGACGTATACCATTATGGAACTAATTACTGTAAACTGGCTTTTGTGGACGATTATAACATACTGTTTGCTATTTTCGCCGTTCATTTTTGATCATCTTGGATAATTTTATGCAAATTCAAACACCAGATTGGGTTAAACACGCGGTTTTTTATCAAATATTTCCCGATAGATTTGCCAGAAGTCAGCGTTCCCGTTCCAGCTTTTTAAATAATAGCAATTTAGAAACTTGGGAGGCTATACCGACAATTCAAGGTTATAAAGGTGGGGACTTATGGGGAGTTTTAGAATCCTTAGATTATATCCAAGATTTAGGGGTTAATGCTATTTACTTTACGCCCATTTTTCAATCTGCGAGTAATCATCGTTATCATACCCATGATTATTATCAAGTTGATCCTATGTTGGGAGGAAATCAAGCTTTGAGAGAGTTGTTAGATGCTGCCCATGATCGTAATATGAAAGTTGTCCTTGATGGTGTTTTTAATCATTCTAGTCGCGGGTTTTTCTTTTTCCATGATGTTTTAGAAAATGGCTCTAATTCTCCTTGGGTAAATTGGTTTAAAATCGAAAATTGGCCCCTTGCTCCCTATGATGGTAATTTACCGGCTAATTATGTTTCTTGGGCTGGTATTCGCTCTTTACCAACTTTTAATCATGATCATCCAGACGTGAAGGAATATATCATGAAAATTGCCGAATATTGGTTAGAGTTTGGGATTGATGGTTGGCGTTTAGATGTACCCTATGAAATTAAAACCCCTGGTTTTTGGCAAGAATTTCGTCAACGAGTTAAAAGTATTAATCCCCATGGTTATATTGTGGGTGAAGTCTGGTCAGATGCCCGTGAATGGCTCGATGGTACACAATTTGATGGGGTCCTTAATTATTTATTTAATCAGGCTGTCCTAGCCTTTGTAGTGGGCGATCGCATCGTTTTAGAAGAAGTTAAATATAATAGTTATTACCCCTATCCTGCCCTAGATGCGGCTGAATATGCTGCTAAAATGCAATCCCTTTTAGAACTTTATCCCTGGGAAATTCAACTAACTCAATTAAACCTGCTTGGTAGTCATGATACATCTAGATTAATTACCATTGCTGATGGCGATCAAACTAGTGTAGAATTATGTAATTTACTATTATTTACTTTTCCCGGTGCGCCGAGTATTTACTATGGCGATGAAGTGGGTTTACCTGGAGGAAAAGATCCTGATTGTCGCCGTGTTTTTCCGCCAGAATCTAACTGGAATCATGAAATTTTAAATACTCACAAACAATTAATTTCTCTCCGCAATAATTACCCAGCTTTGCGAATTGGTAAATATCAAATTCTCTATGCAGTAGCAACAGTTTACATATTTGCACGAACTTTAGAAAATCAAGAATTAATTATTGCTGTGAATGTGGGAACTGAATCTATAACAGTGAATATAGATTGTAGTAATTTGCAAAATCGGCCAAATCACGTTTTATTTGGGAATGGAGATATATTCTGGAAAAGTGATCATCTTTGTTTAACTATTCCCCCTCGTAGCGGCTTGATTTTAAATTGATGCCATTTTTGATTCAAAATCTAAAATCTAAAATTGGATGATATTTTTGGGGAAATTGTGGGTAATCTAATTAATGAGGAGAAATACCGCAATTTAAACAACAGCAGTTTTTGATATGACTAAATCAGAAAATGATTACTTGGTTCAGCGTGGTCAGCAGATTGAGAGAAAGAAAAGAATTGTTACATATATTGGATTAGTTTCATTTGGTGGTTCAATGTTATTTGGGGGGGTAAATTTTCTCCAACAGACTTGGCAAAAACCACAACAACCTGTAGTAAAATCGGCTGAAACTGATTTACAGACGCAAATTAAGGGTTATGAATTGGTTTTACAGCGTGAACCTAATAATCAAACAGCACTGGAAAAACTGTCTATTCTTAGGTTAAATTTGGGAGATAATCAAGGAGCGATCGCTTTGATAGAAAAGTTGGTAGAATTACATCCAGATAGGCAAGATTATCAAACTGTTTTAGCGAATATCAAGAAGAAAACAGATAAGTAAGTGACTTTTAAATTTGACCCTGCGGTACTAAGTTCTCGTCCTGTCGCTACTCCCAGCAGGTGGTAAATTTTGTCCTGAATATTTAGTTATGTACCATCTTTCCCCCAATTTAGATACAATCTATAAACTCAACATAATCCTAACTTAACCAAAATGACAGGCACTACCACACCTATCCTTAAACTCCCTGAACTCCTAGCACCAGCTGGTAACTGGGAATGCGCGAAAGCAGCCGTAGAAAATGGTGCAGATGCGATTTATTTTGGTTTAGAGAAATTTAACGCGAGAATGCGGGCTGAAAATTTCACAGCAGCAGATTTACCGGAATTAATGGAATTTCTGCACCTGCGGGGAGTCAAAGGCTATATCACTCTGAATACCCTGATTTTTCCCCAGGAACTAACGGAAGCACAGCAATACCTCAAAACTATCATTTCTGCTGGTGTGGATGCTGTCATCGTTCAGGACGTGGGTATTTGTCGGCTAATTCGTCATCTTTCCTCGGACTTTCCCATACACGCTTCAACGCAGATGACTATAACTAGTGCTGCGGGGGTACAATTCGCTAGATATTTGGGTTGTCAACTAGTAGTTTTAGCGCGGGAATGTTCAATTTTAGAAATTAATAAAATTCAACAACAAATATTATCAAAAAATACTGCTTTACCCTTAGAGGTTTTTGTTCACGGTGCTTTGTGCGTCGCATATTCTGGACAATGTTTAACCAGCGAAGCATTAGGAGGACGTTCCGCAAATCGAGGAGAATGCGCTCAAGCTTGCAGAATGCCTTATGATTTAATTGCTAATGGGGAAGTTGTGAATTTAGGTAATCGCAAATATTTATTAAGTCCTCAAGATTTAGCAGGTTTGGAAGTTTTACCAGAATTAGTGAAATCTGGAATTACTTCTTTAAAAATTGAAGGACGTTTAAAAACACCAGAATATGTTGCTAATGTAACTCGCGTTTATCGTCAAGCCTTAAATCAAATTATAAAAACTCACATAGAGACATTTGTTCATAGAGAAAAAGACCAATATAATTTAGAAATGGCATTTTCTCGCGGACTATATACAGGTTGGTTTGAGGGAATTAATAATCAAGAATTAGTACATGGGAGATTTGGTAAAAAACGGGGTGTTTATTTAGGAGAAGTGATTCGGATTAGAAATGCAGAAATAACAGTTAAATTAGCAGCACCGGTTAAACCGGGAGATGGGATTGTTTTTGATTGTGGACACCCAGAAAGAAAAGAAGAAGGGGGAAGAATATATGCAGTTATTAAAAATGGTCAAGATACAATATTAACCTTTGGCAGAAATGATTTAAATTTTCATAGTATCCATATAGGTGATAAAGTTTGGAAAACCAACGATCCAGAATTAGATAAACAAATTCGTCAAAGTTATACCGGAGAAAACCCCCAATTTACCAGACCTATAAATATAGAAGTATATGGAGAAATTGGAAAAAAATTAATAGCTGTATGTCGTGACGAATTGGGTAATATTGTTCAGGTAGAATCAGAAATATTCATAGCTGAAGCACATACAAAACCTCTCTCTATAGAAAGATTAAAAGAACAATTTGGAAGGTTAGGAAATACACCTTTCCATTTAGATACTTTTATAAATAATCTCAACGGTAATATTATGTTACCTGTGAGTGAATTAAATAGAATGCGTCGGGAAATAGTCAGTAAATTAGAAGCATTGAGAAGTAAACCCAAACTTTGGGAATTAAATCATCACGCAAAATGGCAAGATCTAATTATTCCTAAGTCTACTATTTCTAAATCTACAGATGTTTCCGCGTCTCCTTCCTTGATTGTTTTAGTCAGAAACATCGCACAATTAAAAGCAGTATTAACAGCAAATATCAAAACCATATATTGTGAATTTGAAGATCCACGCAACTATAAAGCAGCGGTAAAAATGGTGCGAGAATGTCCAGCAGAAATCAGTATTTTTGTTGCACCACCTCGCATAACCAAACCCGGAGAAACCTGGATTTTAAAACAAGTTCACGCTTCTCAAGCTGATGGTTATTTAATCAGAAATTATGATCAATTAGAATACTTTACCACAGAAAGATGTATTGGTGATTTCTCTCTAAATATTGCTAATCCTTTAACCGCAGATTACTTTAAAAACCGCTTTAATTTAGAAAGATTAACAGCATCTTACGACCTAAATATTAACCAACTGGAACATTTAATTACCAATTATCCAGCATCAAACTTTGAAGTCACCATACATCAACATATACCGATGTTTCACATGGAACATTGTGTATTTTGTGCCTTTCTATCTACAGGAACAGATTACACCAATTGCGGTAGACCTTGCGAAACACAAGCGGTAACAATTAGGGACAGGGTGGGTAGTGAACACATTCTCAAAGCAGACGCAGGATGTAGAAATACAGTATATAATAGCATAGCACAGACCGGGGCAGAATATGTACAACGGTTGATAGAATTGGGTTTACAAAACTTCCGCATTGAATTTGTCAACGAAACACCAGAACAAGTACAAAAAACAATACAAAGTTATCAAAAATTACTGCAAGGGGAAATGACAGGCTCACAACTGTGGCAGAAATTAAAATTACAAAATCAATTAGGTGTGACTCGTGGTGCTTTAGGAGTAGTATGAGTATACCGCAGGAAATACTGTGAAAATGATAGAAGAAAATGTGAAAATATTACAATGTTATAATAATCAATATGTTGAGGGGAAAATTTTACCTTTATCTCAGAAGCATATTGAAGAGATAGAACTTTCTTGGAAACCTGAACTTAAAAACCATGACTGCTGGGACAAAAATTTGGATTTTAGCAAGTATTTACAGGAAAAAACATACTTACAATTTTATGTATTGGAATATAAATTAGTTACTCAAGGTATAATTGGTTTACATTCTGGTTATTGTTCAAGATTAGAATTGGGTGAAAATTTAGTTTATGTAAGTATATTAACTGTAGCGCCTTGGAATCGTATTGACATTAACAGTTTACCAAAGTACAAAGGAATAGGAACAACCCTCATAACATTCGCAATTATATTTAGTATGAACTTAGGATTTGAAGGTAAAATAGGATTACATTCTGTGAAAAAAGCAGAAGAATTTTATAAAAAATTGGGCTTTATTGATTTAGGTAATGATATAAATTACAAGAATTTTAAATATTTAGAATTGTCTGCTGATAATGCTAAGTTATTAGTTTTAAATTGTCTGTTAGTTGACAATTTAAGTAACTAACTTGATAATTTTGTCTGACTGTGTATTATAGATAATGTAGCCAAAATGGGACAAGTAATATTACAATGCTGATAAACCTTGTTTACTACTTTCTATGTCAAGTCTAATCCCTCAGTGTCAAGAATTATCAGTACAAGTTGAATCTATTCTGCAACTTTTACACCAAGAAACAGCTTTACGTTCTCAAGACATTACACCGGTAAAAATTTCCTTAGATAAAGCCATTTGTCCCAAGTTTGAAATTGTCTTTGCTGGTGCTTTTAGTGCGGGTAAATCAATGTTGATTAATGCCCTATTAGAGAGAGAATTATTATATAGTGCAGAAGGACACGCAACGGGTACAGAATGTAAAATTGAATATGCACCAGCAGATTCAGAAAGAGTTGTTTTAACCTTTTTGAGTGCAGCAGAAATTCAAGAACAAGCGGTGTTTTTATGTCAACAATTGGGATTTAATACCGTGGACAATATCAATAAACAAGATGTAGTTGATTTATTACATCAAGGTTGTCAAGCGATTATTCAACAACAGGGAGGAGAAAGTAAATCAGAACGTGCAAAACAAGCAAAAGCGCTGATTTTACTATTACAAGGATTTGTTGCAAACAAAGAAAGAATTAACAGCTTTAATAATGCAACCTATTCAATGGAACAATTTAATTTTACCAACCTCAAAGAAGCCGCAGGATATGCACGCAGAGGTAGTAATAGCGCGGTTTTAAAACGGATTGAATATTATTGTTATCATCCTCTTTTAGAAGATGGTAACGTGATTATAGACACTCCGGGAATTGATGCACCAGTCGAAAAAGATGCAGTATTAACTTATAGGAAAATTCAAGATTCAGAAACCTCAGCAGTAGTTTGTGTTCTCAAACCTGCGTCAGCGGGAGACATGACCAAAGAAGAAACCAAATTATTAGAAACAATGCGGGAAAATACAGGGATAAGAGACAGAGTTTTTTATATCTTTAACCGCATAGATGAAACTTGGTACAATCCCCCACTCAGAGAAAGATTAGAAGATCTAATTAATAGTCAATTTCGAGATAGTAACAGAGTTTATAAAACCAGTGGTTTGTTAGGATTTTACGGAAGTCAACTGAAAAAAACAAGCACACAGGATAGATTTGGATTAGATTCGATTTTTGCAGAAAGTGTTAAAGGTTTAGACGATAAAGAAGAAACACCACAATTTGTCTACGCTTTTAATAATTATTGCGTTAGTTCAGGTAAACTTTCTCCCAGTCAATTTAGAATTTCTCTCCATGGTTATGAAACTTCTAATCACAACTATGTGAGAATTTTAAGCGAACAGGGAACACCATTAATTAACCAACTCATTCAAGATAGTGGAATTGAAGAATTTCGCACTTCAATTACTCGCTATCTCACAGAAGAAAAACGTCCACAGTTATTTAAAAACCTTGCAGATGATTTAGAAGATATTTGTATTAAACTCAAGAAACACTATCAAAATCAACAACGAGAATTAGATAGTCAACCGCGAGAAATCGAAAGTATGAAAGAATATGAGTTGCAAAAATTAAATCAGCAACTCCAACAAATTGGCAAAGAATTTGATCAACATATTCATGATGAAGTCAACGGATTAATTAATAATAATTGTGAAGAATTTGAAACCGATTTTCGACAATTACAATCACGCATGGTTCGTCGTCTAGATGAATTGCTAAATACTTTTTCCGTTGCAGAAGCTTACCGACGTGCGACTTTAAGTCATCCTAGAAACGCAACTGCACCCTTATTGGCTATTTTAGTAGAGGCTTTTTATTACCTATCAAATCAGTTGGAAGATATTTTAATAGCATCTTGTCAACAGGTAATTAGTAATCTATTCCAACAATTAATGGCAAAAATTAGAAAATCAGAATATTACCGTCAATTGTATCGCTTATTAGGAAATGATGGGGGAATTGAAACCGAGGTAAAACTGATAGAAAAAGTAATTTCTCAAACTTTAGTAAATAGTGCTAGGGTAGAATGCGATCGCTTTGTCAGAGAAAGCCCCAGATTTTATAATGAAGGCACATTTTCTATCTATCAATTTCGACAAGTGTTAGAACAAACTTCCCAAGGGTATGATGCAGAAAGTATTATTGACGCTGAACCTGCAATTAGAGAATTATTGAAGTTAGACTTTGAACCAAAAGTTTCTCATACTATTCGTCAATCTTTTCGTCAAACTATCAACCAAACTATTAAAACTCAGTTATTACCAATGGGAGAAAAACAAGCAGATGAGATATTACAACAATATCCCCAAGCACGGGCTTATTTAGAGACAACATTGCAACAAGAAGCAGGGGAAAAGATTGCTAATAATCAACGTTTGTTAAGTCAAGTTGCGGGAAAAATTGCGGAATATAATACAGCAGTCGCAGGAATTAATAGCTGTTTACAAGGGATGCAGTTATATGAACATTTACTGCCAATAATTGGTGAAGAAGAGGTATAATGTTTTAGGTGAATGCGGAGTTTTTCTGTGTTCACCTAATTTTGTTTTTTAACGAACCACTCCAGACACAGAGAACACAGAGGAAGAAAGAAATGGAAGAGAATTTTCAATTTATAGATTCTGAACAAAGTGATGTTGTGATTGATTTTGATGGTTATATTTTTAAAGCCAGTCAATTAGATATAGCTTTATCAAAAGTAATCTTAGATAACGGTAG
>LJOT01000479.1 GCA_001672075.1 Anabaena sp. CRKS33 | reverse complement strand
TGTAACCACCAAGATTTATAGCAAAAGCAGTATTGACTGAAGCACCAATCCAATAAGGTGAAGCTTCTTGGCGAGTTTGCACTTGAAAATCATCTATCAGGGATTTGACAAGAATAAACTCCCCAACAGCTTGAAATTCATAGGGTTTTCCATCAAAAGTTGACAGATGTACATCACCCCAACCGTGACCCTTACCGACAACACCCGCAACACTGAAAAAGATGGAAAAATCTTGACCTGTAATAGGGGATACAGAACCTAGCGTTCCACCAATCGTAACCTTGTAAGCACTGTCCAACGGATTTAAACTAACTGCTGGAATAAAAATTTGTTCGATGTAATCAACCGCGTTAATAGTACCGCCAGCAACATTATCTGTTCCATTAAACCCCATACCAGAAGGTAATAAACTAGGAGTATTAAGTGGTAAAAAACTAGGAGTGTAAATTAAACCACTATTATTCCCCTGTAACGTCAAATTTAAGTTAGCATCCGTGCTAAGACCGCCGCCAGGAACTCCTGTCCAAACTAAAGTTGCTTTAATATAGCTACCTGGAGAACGGGATAAATAACCTAAATTTACAGTTGATCCTTTGAATGTATCCTCAGCAAGTAGTTCTTTTGTTAGGGTATTTGTCGCATTTCCTAGGTTGTTTGCGAATAAATTAGCCAAGGTTAAATTAGCGATATCTGTGGGTTCCCATATATTGCTATAAATTGAACCAGTCCCACTTCCGATTCCACTTGTAGAGGTATGGATAAGTAGTCCCTTTTCTGTGGAATCTAGCGGATCAATCAATGTTGTATTGGGTGCGGCTGGACCATTTAGCGCACTTGTAGGTATGGGAACATAAGGGCTATTAGGAATAGCGCCAGGTAACAAAATGTTTTTAAACCGCGCCCTGAATGCAACAGGACCACCAATCGCCGAAGGCATTGTTTGGACATTTTCATACCAAAAATTATCCTTAACATCTTGATTGATTAAGAAAGTCGACGCAGAGACTAAGTCGCCTGATGTAAGTGCCTGTTCTATCTGAATACTCTGGCCACCTACGGTAATTGTTGCCCAGTCATTCTCACCTTTCAAAGCCTGTAATGTCTCAGCACTGAGAATATTACCACGCACCAACCTAGAAAAAATGTCTCCCTCATCACCAGCACTATCCGTCTGATTGATATGAGCATCTACAAAGTGCCCGTATTCTTCTAACAAAACCGCAATAATGTCTGTATCCGTAGCTGTATCAAGAAAATTAGAAGCGAGATAAATCTTATTCGTGCTAGTCCCATAAGCACCACTAGCGTTACCAAGAATGCTACTATCAAGAACTTCAATTTGCGGAAATGAACTAAAATCACCTACAAGCCATTGAGAACGGAGATTTGTGGCTACTGTATGGTCATATTGTGTGCCAAATGCTATTTCAAACAAATTCCAGAAGTCATTTAAACCAGCAAAGTTTTTCAGTTGGTTATAGGTCTTGTTGAGAGTGGCCTGAAGAAGATTAGTCATAACATCCTTTCCATCAACTACTTGTTTGCATTTACATTTAATCGATCAAGACTTATGAGACTGGCACTAGCGATCGCCTAGATACATGAAATTAATCGCTATGTAGTAGCGTAGATGGTTTTTGCGGAAATAAATTTTTGCGGAAATAATTTTTAACAAATTTTTAGCATTGGATTTAAATATCTGACTATTGTGTATTTAATATTACTTTATTTTTCTATGTAAATTCTAATTAATGACTATTTATTAAGAAATGTAACAAAATAGCCATTAAAACGGCTTACCATATTGACAACCAAGAAAAGAACAGATAGAGTGATATACATACCCGGGTAAGACCACTAAAAAGTGATATGCAAACTAAGCAAAAGGTTACGCTATATTTGT
>LJOT01000478.1 GCA_001672075.1 Anabaena sp. CRKS33 | reverse complement strand
ATTTGCTATCACCACTTGTACAAGTGACAACTTACCCTTAAAATGTTAAACAGCGTCTATCGGAAAATCAAATTCCGCGCTAAACCCATCAATTAGCAGTGCTATTTGATTTCAGTGTTTATATTAAATTTCACGAGAGGTTATGGACAAAAGTCCAACAGATGGCAGTAGTACCCTCCTCTAAGCTGGCGAGGCAGTCTCCCAGCGCGGGGGAGACTTTAGGAGATTTCTATTATGCTGACCCAGGAAATTCGTAGTTCCTTAGATATTGCTGACTTAAATCAGCTTAAATGTGATTTGAATTGTCTACAACCTGTAGATGTGGGAGACTATATCAGCCAATTACCAGAAAAACAAAGGGCGATCGCTTTTCGGCTACTCAACAAAGACCAGGCCATAGATGTCTTTGAATATTTACCCACAGAAGTACAGGAAGAACTCATCAACTCTCTCCACGATGCCCAGGTAGTCCACCTGGTGGAAGAAATGAGTCCCGACGAACGGGCGGAATTATTTGATGAACTACCAGCGGGAGTAGTCAAACGACTATTACAACAACTCAGCCCAGAACAAAGACAAGCCACGTCAACGATTCTCGGCTATCCAGAAGGGACAGCAGGGCGGGTAATGACCACGGAATATGTCCGCTTGCGGCGAGGCTTAACTGTTGGTGAAGCCCTCAGTAAAATCCGCCTGCAAGACCAAGACAAGGAAACAATTTACTACGCCTATGTCACCGATGATAACCGCAAATTAGTAAGTGTAGTTTCTTTGCGTCAGCTATTATTTACCTTTCCCGATGTTTTAATTAAAGATATTGCCAGCCCTCACGTCGTCAAAGTCAGAACAGAAACACCCCAGGAAGAAGTCGCCCGAATTATGCAGCGTTACGACTTAATTGCCATGCCTGTGGTTGATAGGGAAGATAGATTAGTCGGTATTATTACGATTGATGATGTAGTAGATATTTTAGAAGAAGAAGCTACAGAAGATATCCAAAAATTGGCCGGGGTCAGTGGTGACGAAGAAGCTTTATCTGCCCCACACATTACCATTCGCAAACGGTTGCCTTGGTTATTGGGGATTATGGGATTATACATTGGCGCTGCCAGTGCGATCGCTCCTTTTCAATCTGTGATTGCTGCTGTACCAGTCCTCGCCGTAATTATGCCCATATTTTCTAATACTGGCGGCACTGTCGGTATACAAGCTCTTACCGTGACTATTCGTAGTTTAGGCGTAGGAGATGTTACACCTGAAGATACCTGGAAAATCCTCCGTAAAGAACTGTTAGCCGGTTTAGGAACAGCCCTAGCATTAGGAATGACAATGATTGCCCTTTCCCTAATTTGGGCTAAACCTCAAGAAAAATGGGTAGCTTTAATTGCAGGGGCAGTCATGGCCACTAATACAATGGTGGCTGTTACTCTGGGAACTTTGTTACCAATGGCCTTAAAGCGGTGCAAATTAGATCCGGCTTTAATGAGTGGTCCATTAGTCACAACCATGTTAGATACCATCGGTTTTTTAACCTTTCTCACTATGGTTTCTATGGCTTTAAATATATTTCATTTACAATCTTAAAAGATTGGTAATGGGTAATGGGTAATGGGTAATGGGTAATGGGTAATGGGTAATGGGTAATGGGTAATTATATAGATTATTTTCATTATTACCAATAATCTAATAATCTAAAATCTAATAACCCAAAATCCAAAATCCAAAATCCAAAATCTAAAATCCAAAATCTAAAATCCAAAATCTAAAATCTAAAATCTAAAATCCAAAATCCAAAATCTAAAATCTAAAATCTAAATGCCTACAACTACCTGGAATCGTCATCATATTCTCACACTTGCGGACTTTACAACGGCTGAATATAACGCCGTTTTACAAACTGCGGCT
>LJOT01000885.1 GCA_001672075.1 Anabaena sp. CRKS33 | reverse complement strand
CCCTCCACCATCGCGGTGAGTCCCTCGTACCCTTTGCGCATGTCACATGCTTCCACGGCCACCAGCACCTTGAGCCCTCCGGTAAAACTCAACATCAGCGTATCCCCCCAAGTTGCCTCAGCACTTCCACCGCAAGCATCGCTCCCTTCCGATCGGCTACTTCCATTTCCGCTCCTCCAATCCTCACGATGAGCGGCCCTCCTTGCTCCATATAGTCTCTCTGCTCGGGCACTACCGCTTCCACCCACTGCAATCCGACCCCCACCTCTGGCCCTTTTTGATCACTCAGTGTTCGTTTTTTCTTCTTCTGTATCCACGAAGCAAGCGTCGTGTACTTGATCCCATACTTCTCCGCAAAGGCAATCCCACTCATCCCGCTTCGCTCGTATTCCTCAAGCAATACCTCCCTTCTCTCCCTCGGCGTCCTCACTCGCCCCAAACTATCCTGGATGAGTATTTGTTCAACAGGCTCTGTTATCGTAGG
>LJOT01000884.1 GCA_001672075.1 Anabaena sp. CRKS33 | reverse complement strand
GAAGAAGGTTCACCCACTGGGTGAAGATCAATTTGTGTTTCCAACGGCTGGAGGAACGGTGCGCTTGAGCATGAGTGAGGATGCGCTGACGCCGTACGGAGGGATAGTTCCATGGAGTGCCTTTGCCAAGAGGTGCGGCATATTTGAAGGGTTGGCCAAGAGTTGTCCGGTGGAGCGTACCAGCCGGAATGCCGCTCCGGTTTACGACATTGTGCAGAGTTTTGCGCTTACGCCCCTCTGCGACGGGCGTCGGTTTGCGCACGTCAACCGGATGAGGGAGGATCCGACTGTCTGTGAGTTGCTTGGGATGGGCACCGTGGTGAGTGACGACACGATCCGGCGTTTTTTCGCCTCGTTGAGCCCCGGGGACTCCGCGCAGTGGGTGGCCGAGGCGGCCAAGCCGATCTGGGGAGCCTTACCCGACACCCTGATCCTGGACTGGGACTCCACGGTGCAGAGCAAATACGGACACCAGCAGGGAGCC
>LJOT01000477.1 GCA_001672075.1 Anabaena sp. CRKS33 | reverse complement strand
TCGCTCATGCTTTAACTTCCTTTTTTTTAAACATTTGCAGCATTCTATCAGTGACTAAAAAACCACCGACAACATTCACCATGGCCAAAATTACGGCAATTAAACCGAGAATTACCGATAAATTCGTGTTTTTCTCCCCCGCAGCCAGAATTGCACCAATTACCGAAATCCCAGAAATGGCATTTGAACCAGACATTAAAGGGGTGTGTAAGGTGGGGGGAATTTTGTTAATGACTTCAAAGCCAATAAAAGAGGCTAAAACGAGTACAAATAAAGCTGCAAGTAATGTTTCTGTCATCTGATTTTTGGATTTAAGAGGTTTCGCGCAATCTCTCTTAGAGATCCCGCAGGGTAGACGCAAAGGAGCAAAGACGCAAAGAGAAGATTTACATAACAAACGAAAAATCTCTCTCAAACTCTTCTTCCTTTGTGTTTTTCGCTTCTTCGTGGTTCATTCAATCTATATTTAATTAAACCGCTACCGCTTGCAAAGCGTCCTTTACTCGTTGGTTTCTAATTTCTCCACCATGAGTAACACAAGCAGCATCAACTATGTCGTCATTAAAGTTGATTTGCAAAGTTTTATCCTTTATTAAAAGTTGCATTAATGAGGTAACGTTCTTTGCGTACAGTTGACTGGCGTGTACTGGCATGGATGAGGGTAAATTAATTGGTCCGATAATTGTTACCCCGTTCCAAATAATATCTTTACCCGCTTCTGTACAAGCACAGTTACCACCCTGTTCTGCGGCTAGGTCTACTATGACTGAACCGGGTTTCATTTGCGCTACCATTTCTTCTGTTACCAGTCTGGGGGCTTGTCTTCCTGGTACTTGGGCGGTGGTAATGACGATATCGGAGTTTTTGACGTGACTGGCTACTAGTTCTTGGGTGCGCTTTTTACTGTCTTCGGAAATTTCCTTTGCGTAACCACCTGCTGCTACGGTTTCCTCTTCGAGTTTGACTTCGACGAATTTCGCCCCTAAGCTTTGTACTTCTTCTTTGACTGCTGGACGAATATCAAAGGCTTCTACTACCGCTCCTAGTCTTCTGGCGGTCGCTATGGCTTGCAATCCTGCCACTCCTGCCCCCATAATAAATACTTTGGCAGGGGCTATTGTCCCCGCAGCGGTGGTTAACATGGGGAAATATTTCGGTAATGCCGCCGCCGCAATCAGTACCGCTTTATACCCTGCTAGGGAAGCTTGGGAAGATAAGGCATCCATGCTTTGCGCTCTGGTGCTACGAGGGATCAATTCCATGCTCAAAGCGGTAATTTGCCGATTTGCTAATTGTTGGGCTATTACGGGATTTCCCAGAGGATTGAGGAAGCTAATTAATACGGATTCTGGTTTGAGTAACTCAATTTCTGCTCGGCCATCTTCTCTGGTTTGCGGTGGGCTAACTTTGAGTAATATGTCGGCTTCACTCCATAATTGGGCAGAATCACTGATAATTTTAGCCCCTGCTGTTTCATAGTCAGCATCACTAAAAAATGCTTTCTCTCCCGCTCCCGCTTCTACAAAAACCTCTAGCCCTTGTTTGACTAATTTGGCTACGGTTTCGGGAATTAATGCTACACGACGTTCACAAATTTCTATTTCTTTGGCAACTGCTATTTTCATGAAATCTCCTGGAGATAAATACTTAACATCATCGTTAACTATTATTACTTTCTATCTCAATTTAGTATCATCAAGCTGGTGGGGATGATCAACTATGAGTTACCCTTGTCTGTAGATAGAATTTTCAACTTCTGCGATCTTCTTTCTCTAGTCACAACCTCAATTTGATAGGATACAGATATCAGCCTTGCAAAATAGCTATAAGTAAAATTAGATATTGCACATCCTATACCGATCCCCATATTTTCGATATTATTCTTTAGAATATTTTATATTCTCAAACCCT
>LJOT01000883.1 GCA_001672075.1 Anabaena sp. CRKS33 | reverse complement strand
ATCTTCACCATTAGCACCAGGTAAGCTTGCAGGACGCATTGATTGTGGTAAACGAACTGGACTTTTAGGAGCAACATTCAATGCACCGTAAAATGTACAGGAAGCTAATCGTTTACGAAGTTTCTCTGGTTCTTGATACATTTTGGGAACTTGAGCAAGAGAAGTTTCCAAAGGATTATGATCCCAATTTGGGCGTAATAATGCTCTATCTTCTGTATTAAAATATATTACATCCAAACCACGAGATTCAATGTATTTCAATGGCTCTAAAGCATGACGGTTATTTTGTTGAGTTAGTGTTTCTAATGCAATTTCATAGGTGAAACCTTTTAGTGCAACTTCCAGTTGGTAATTAAGTGGTGCATATCCTGGTACACTCATAGACAAAGAAATAGCTATACTATTGGCTCTATCACGGGTAACAATATCAGGTACTCCACCTAATTCAGAAATTTTGTTTGCCAATTGAGCATTTGCTGATGCT
>LJOT01000476.1 GCA_001672075.1 Anabaena sp. CRKS33 | reverse complement strand
TTGGAAAAATATTGCTTATGGTACACCAAAAGTAACGGAAACGGAAATTAAAGAAGCGGCTCGATTGGCAAATGCTCTAGAATTTATTTTAGAAATGCCCGAAGGTTTTAATACACAATTAGGAGATAGAGGTGTTCGGTTATCAGGAGGACAAAGACAAAGAATTGCGATCGCTCGTGCATTGCTGAGAAATCCAGAAATTTTGATTTTAGATGAAGCTACAAGTGCCTTAGATTCTGTTTCTGAACGTTTAATTCAAGAGTCACTAGAAAAGCTATCTGCTGGCCGCACGGTAATTGCTATTGCTCACCGTCTTTCTACTATTGCTAAAGCTGATAAAGTTGTAGTTCTTGAACAAGGAAAGATTGTTGAACAAGGAGAATATCAAGAGCTACTTCAACAACGTGGTAAGTTTTGGCAATATTATCAAATTCAAAATGAAGTGAGATAAACAATGATCAAGATTTTACTAGTTCATAATTGAAGCCAAAAATTAATTATAACTGGTGATTAAAAGAGCGGATTTTTATTATTCTTGAATCACAAGTAACCCAAAAAACATGAGACATGAAACCTTAACTAACTTTAATGGCAAAATATATTTTTTTTGTTTACCTAGAGGAGAAGGTGAAACAGAAGATCAGTTTCAGCATTTGCTTATTTGTTTAGCAGAAGGCTTGCGAGAATTGGGAGTATCCTTTGTCTCTAATATCAATTACTGGCAAGAGTCAACCGAAAAACAAGAATATCTCTTTCGTCATGATCCAGATATCACAACAGATGACTGTTCAATTGTAGTATTTAGCCATAACTGGTTTAATAGTAATTATCCCCTACCGGATAATTTATTTCATCCAGAACGAAAATATTTAACCGTTTATTTCGATGGTAATGATAATGATCAGGATTATAACAAATTACCAGAATATAGACAATTTGATGTGATTATGAAGACCCATTTTAATCACCACATGACTTATCTAGATAATTTTCATCCCTGGTCTTTTGGATTGAGTAACCGGATTTTACATGAATTGAAAGAAGTTCCAAATTTCCCAGATAAAAAAAGACAAATACTTATCAATTTTCGACACTGGCAAACTGGTCATCCCGTCAGAAATTTGAGTTGCAGTCTATTAATGCCAAAAATTAGTAATGTTTTGCAAATCAATGATACTGTGGATAACCAAGCTGAATATCCAACTGAACCCTATCATTATCTTCACTGGTTACAAACTGGTAAACGTCACTATCCAAATTACTACAACCGCCTAAAATCTTCAACTGCTTGTGCTTGTTTTGGTGGTTTTTTTATCCCTTCCTGGCCTAAAAATCCAGGTGGTTTAATAAATCGGAATATTCAGCGGTTAATGAAGAAATTGAGGTTAAGATCAAATACAATTTTACAATACGATAGTTGGCGATTCTGGGAATCTTTAGCCGCCGGATGTGTGACATTTCATGTAGATTTTGAAAAATATGGAATTGCTTTACCTGTAATGCCTGAAAATTGGCGACATTATATTGGTGTAGATTTAGATAATGTCCAAGCCACAATAGATAGAATTTTAGAAAATCCCGAAATTCTTGAATATATTGCTCAAGAAGGGAGAAGTTGGGCAATTAAACATTATAGTCCTGTACCCACAGCTTTACGGTTATTAGAGATAGTTTCCCAAAAACAAACAAGAACTGAAAGTAGTTTATTTTCTAATCCTACAGTCAATGTTAAATATTAAATCCTCAGAACCCCTAGTTAGCGTTATTATCCCTACCTATAATCGCCCAGAATACCTGAAACAAGCAATTAGTAGCGCAGTTCAACAAATTTATCAAAATATTGAAATTATAGTTTGTGATAATTGTAGTTCAGAAAATCCTGCATCTTTAATAGAATCATTCAACGATTCACGC
>LJOT01000882.1 GCA_001672075.1 Anabaena sp. CRKS33 | reverse complement strand
GTGGCGTCCTTGATGTCGTTGCACACCTGGACGCCCCAGCCGCTCTCCACGCTGATCCTGCGCCACTCGTCGGGCTTCTTGGCCAGCGGTGGCATCCACTTGGTCAGCGGCTTGCCGTCCTTGGCGATGTAGTACCTCGTCGTGTTCTGCATTTGGTGCTCGCCCCATTGAAGGTAACTGGAGCGCGGCACCTTGGTGCGCAGCATGAAGTCGTGCAGGTGCGGCCAGTTCTCCACGGTCTGCCTGATCGGTGCGCCGTCCACCAGCACCTTCTCGGCCACCTTGGGGATCACCAGTCCACCAGCGTTCTGGTGCCAGCCGATGTTCCACTCGTAGGCGCCCTTGCGCTTGACGGTGCCGTCCTCGTACTGCCCGATGTAGTTGTTCACGTCGCGCAGGAACATGCGCCTGTAGCGCACCTGCTCTAGGTTCAGCCCGGTCAGGTGCATCCACCACGCGCACGTCTCATCCACACGCTGCATGTG
>LJOT01000186.1 GCA_001672075.1 Anabaena sp. CRKS33 | reverse complement strand
TTTTCGGGTTACAGTATCTTAGCGCTGCGTAGACCAAATAGCAAGCCAACTGCTATACCCATAAACACGCCTAAAAAGACAACATATTCAACTACAGCCATTTGTTTTTCTCCACATTAGTTACTTATTTCTATTCAATCATCAATAATTATGAAAGGGAACAGGGAATAGAAAAGAGGTTCTCAAATTGGGGTAAAATACCCAGACGAGTGATTATATTAGGGTTAGGGAATGAGTTCTGTAATTAAAGTAGATATACCAGAAAAATCTTATGATATTACCATTGCACCTGGGAGTTTAGATCAACTAGGTGAACAAATGGCCGGTTTGAAACTAGGTAAGAAAGTATTGCTAGTTTCCAACCCAATGATATTTAAACATTATGGACCAAGAGCGATCGCATCCTTAGAAAATGCCGGTTTTCAAGTTGTTAGCTACAACCTACCCCCTGGAGAACGTTACAAAACCCTCAACTCCATTCAAAAACTTTACGATATCGCCCTGGAAAATCGCCTAGAACGCTCCTCAACTATGGTGGCCTTGGGGGGAGGTGTTATTGGTGATATGACAGGCTTTGCAGCCGCTACATGGCTGAGAGGAATCAACGTTGTGCAAGTCCCTACCAGTCTTCTGGCTATGGTAGATTCAGCTATTGGTGGAAAAACTGGTGTAAATCATCCCCACGGTAAAAATTTGATTGGTGCATTCCATCAACCCAGTCTAGTCTTAATTGACCCAGAAGTGTTAAAAACCCTCCCAGCTAGGGAATTTCGCGCAGGAATGGCAGAGGTGATCAAATATGGTATCATTTGGGATACCGAATTGTTTACTCAATTAGCAGCAAGCAAACACCTTGACCAACTCCGCTATGTAAAATCCGACCTGATAAACAGCATAATAACTCATTCCTGTCAAGCAAAGGCAGATGTGGTCAGTAAAGATGAAAAAGAATCTGGACTAAGGGCAATTTTGAATTATGGTCATACTATTGGTCATGCTGTGGAAAGCTTAACTGGGTATCGTCTCTTAACACACGGTGAAGCTGTAGGTATTGGTATGGTAGCAGCGGGAGAAATTGCTGTTAAATTAGGACTTTGGCCACAAGCAGACACAGAATGTCAAAAGGCCTTAATTAAAAAAGCAGGTTTACCCACTCAAATACCCGCAACTTTAGATGTTGAAGCAATCATTGACGCTTTACAATTAGATAAAAAAGTTAAATCAGGTAAAGTCCGTTTTGTACTACCCACCCAAATTGGTGCAGTCAAAGTTACCGACGAAGTACCAACGGCAATAATTAGAGAAGTATTGTTAGGTAATGGGTAATGGGTAATGGGTAAATTTTTGCCAATTACCCTGTCACCTATTAAACTGGTATTAAACTGGTAAAGGAGCTAAACCGTTTAATTGACGAGCAGCGGTGATACAAACTGGACAATCACAGCCAAATAGCTTGATTGCAAGATCACTTTCTGCATCAGAAAATTCTAATTCTTTCGGGTTATTTGTTTGCGCTTGTGCTATTTGTATAGTATTTTCTGTAACAGAGGGAATAGTGTTACTAACTTGTATACATACTTGTTTCGGAGTTGCAGAATGGGGAGATATGACACAAGATAGATGAGTACCAGTAGTATCAGATACCTGATTACCATGAGCAGGTCTAGCCATCATCACCATAGATAGCATGGATGTGAACAATACGGGGCTAGAAATCAAGGTTAAAATAAATTTTTTGTTCATGTACTCTTAAAAATCTTATAATTGGGGGAATAAACCAATTTATCTTAGCCGATAACTTGGTTGTTAGTCACTCTATCTTTATAGCACTTCCATTTGATTTTTCAACTATATTTAGAATTATCCTATAATCTAGGACTTACGCAAGTGTCACAAAAAACAAACTTCTTTTGTTTGTAGTCCAGTCCTTAGCCCTAATAAGTGTTTCCATAGTCCCTTTTTAGAGAACTAAATAGACATCTTGTGAAAATTATCGTAGGGACAATTCATGAATTGTCCCTACAAGAGTTTCAGGTTATGCACATTAATTACGCCAGATGTCTAATGTCTAGCTCCGGTAGAATTTATATAGCAGTCCTGAATTGTGCGTTATGTTGCTATAAAATATTGCTCTGTCCTCTTGGTGTATAACTACCATGACCACCACTTCCGAAAATCCCTTTTCTCCCCAAGAAATTGCCTCAGAAGGCATAAAACCAGAAGAATATACAGAAATTGTCCGCCGCTTAGGTCGTCACCCTAACAAAGCCGAACTAGGTATGTTTGGTGTCATGTGGTCTGAACATTGCTGTTATAAAAATTCCCGCCCTTTACTCAAACAATTTCCCACCACAGGACCGCGTATTCTCGTTGGACCTGGTGAAAATGCCGGAGTTGTGGATATTGGTGATGGACTACAATTAGCATTTAAAATAGAATCCCATAACCACCCTTCCGCTGTTGAACCATTTCAAGGCGCTGCAACTGGAGTAGGTGGTATATTAAGAGATATATTTACCATGGGGGCGCGTCCTATTGCTTTATTAAATTCCCTGCGCTTTGGTGATTTGAATGACCCGAAAACTCAAAGATTGTTTACAGGCGTAGTTGCGGGCATAAGTCATTATGGTAACTGTGTTGGTGTTCCCACGGTTGGTGGTGAAGTGTATTTTGACCCCGCTTACTCTGGAAATCCCCTGGTTAACGTTATGGCACTGGGTTTGATGGAAACGTCGGAAATTGTCAAATCAGGGGCTTCAGGTGTGGGAAATCCGGTGCTGTACGTGGGTTCAACCACCGGACGGGATGGTATGGGAGGGGCAAGTTTTGCTAGTGCAGAATTAACCCAGGAGTCTATGGATAATCGTCCTGCGGTGCAAGTGGGAGATCCATTTTTAGAAAAGTCCTTAATTGAAGCTTGTTTAGAAGCATTTAAAACCGGGGCTGTAGTAGCAGCACAGGATATGGGTGCTGCGGGTATCACTTGTTCAACTTCGGAAATGGCCGCTAAAGGTGGTGTCGGTATTGAATTTGATTTAGATAAAATTCCGGTGCGGGAGTCAGGAATGATACCCTATGAATATCTGCTGTCGGAATCTCAAGAAAGAATGTTATTTGTCGCCGAAAAAGGGCGAGAACAGGAATTAATCGCTATTTTCCACCGTTGGGGACTACAAGCGGTAGTTGCAGGTACAGTAATTGCTGAACCCATTGTCAGGATTTGGTTTGAGGGGAAAATCGCCGCCGAAATTACCGCAGATGCTTTAGCGGAAAATACGCCCTTGTATGAAAGAGAATTGTTGACAGAAGCACCAGAGTATGCTACCAAAGCTTGGCAATGGACAAAAGATAATTTACCCGCTTGTGATGTGACAGGAATTGAAATTGGCAGAAATTGGCAAAGTTGGAATCAAATTTTATTGACTTTGCTAGATACTCCTACTATTGCTTCTAAAAGCTGGGTTTATCGCCAATATGATCATCAAGTTCAAAATAACACAGTATTATTACCAGGAGGGGCTGATGCTGCTGTAGTGCGTCTTCGTCCTTTAGAAAAAATCCAAAATCCAAAATCTCAAATCCAAAATCCAAAATCCGCTGTTGCAGCTACGGTAGACTGTAATTCTCGCTATGTGTATCTTGACCCTTATGAAGGGGCTAAGGCAGTAGTAGCAGAAGCCGCCCGGAATCTTAGCTGTGTGGGCGCTGAACCCCTAGCTGTGACGGATAACCTCAATTTTGGTAGTCCAGAAAACCCCATTGGTTATTGGCAATTAGCTTCCGCTTGTCGGGGTTTGAGTGCAGGTTGTCGGGAGTTGGGAACGCCAGTAACTGGGGGGAATGTGTCCCTATATAATGAAACTTTTGACGCGGAGGGAAATCCTCAACCAATTTACCCGACTCCGGTTGTGGGTATGGTGGGTTTAATTGAAGACTTGACTAAAATTTGCGGACAAGGTTGGCAAAATCCAGGTGATATAATTTATCTGCTTGGTTTACCTATTCAATCCCAAATCGAAAATCTAAAATCTAAAATCGAATTAGGTGCTTCTGAATATTTGGCCACGATTCATCATACAATTGCAGGTAGGCCGCCTAGAGTTGATTTTGAGTTAGAACTGTGTGTACAAAAGGCTTGTCGTCATGGTATTCGCGCCCTTTGGGTAAAATCTGCCCATGATTCCGCTGAAGGTGGTTTGGCTGTTGCTATAGCAGAATCTTGTCTTTCTGGGAATTTGGGAGCGGAAATTAATTTCCCAATCACGACAAATCATGATTTACGATTTGATGAAGTCTTATTCGGAGAAGGTGGGGCAAGAATTTTAGTTTCTGTCAGTGACGAAAATCAAGAAATTTGGGAATCTTATTTACAAGAGCATTTGGGGGAATATTGGCAAAAAATCGGTAAAGTAGTTAATTCTGGCAATTTGCAAATTTTAACCGCAGATAACCATAAGTTAGTCCAGGTTAGTATTGAAGATATGCGCGATCGCTATTATGGAGCAATCTCTAAACGCCTGGGAGTTCATAATAACACCTAGACCAGATCAAAAATCAAGGTTTGAACATAAAAATTTACAATTCATACTTGATCCTTCACCAATTTAAGGTACTGTTTTAATGGATGGTTAACGATTTGTTAAGAAGCAAAAGGTAATGGGTAATAGTTCTTAATTTTCCCCGTCTCCCCCGCGCTCTTCCGACTAATTTCCAATCCCCAGTGACTCGACACCCCACCAGGAGTAATACCAGCATGATTCTCGTTAATTCCGTAATTGCGGATGAATACCTCGATAACTCAATCAACAGTCATGAAAATACTAGTGACAAGCCCGAAGAGGCTTGTGGTATTTTTGGCATTTATGCCCCAGAACAAGATGTTGCTAAATTAACATACTTTGGACTATATGCTCTCCAGCATCGGGGTCAAGAATCTGCTGGTATTGCTACATTTGAGGGTTCGCGCGTTCACCAACACAAGGATATGGGACTGGTATCTCAAGTCTTCAATGAGACTATTCTAGAGCAATTACCCGGAAATCTGGCAGTCGGTCATACCCGTTATTCTACTACTGGTTCTAGTCGTAAAGTTAATGCCCAACCGGCTGTGGTGGAAACTCGTTTGGGTTTATTAGCCTTAGCACATAACGGGAATCTAGTCAATACCGTCCAATTGCGTTCTGAGTTAGTCAAAGATAAGTTTAACTTAGTCACGACAACGGATTCAGAAATGATTGCTTATGCGATCGCTCAAGAAGTTAATGCTGGTGCAGATTGGGTAACAGCGGCCATGAGTGCTTTTCATCGTTGTCAAGGTGCATTTAGCCTAACTATTGCTACACCCGTAGGTGTGATGGGAGTCCGTGATCCTAACGGGATTCGTCCCTTAGTAATTGGTACTTTAGATAGTAACCCTGTCCGTTACGTTCTCGCTTCCGAAACTTGCGGTTTAGATATTATCGGTGCGGAATATCTGCGTGATGTTGCCCCTGGAGAATTAGTATGGATTACCGAAACTGGCTTAGAATCATTTCAATGGTATCAACAGTCAGAGCGTAAACTATGTATCTTTGAAATGATTTATTTTGCCCGTCCTGATAGCCTCATGCACAATGAAACTTTATACAGTTATCGGATGCGATTAGGACGGAAAATGGCAGCAGAATCCCCCATAGAAGCCGATTTAGTCTTTGGTGTCCCTGATTCTGGTATACCTGCGGCCATTGGCTTCTCCCAAGCTTCCGGTATAGCCTATGGTGAAGGACTGATTAAAAATCGCTACGTCGGCCGCACCTTTATTCAGCCTACCCAAGCCATGCGAGAATCAGGTATCCGCATGAAACTTAACCCCCTCAAAGATGTGTTATTCGGTAAGCGAGTAGTAATTATTGATGATTCCATTGTCAGGGGAACTACTAGCCGTAAACTAGTCCAGGCATTACGTGATGCTGGTGCGGCGGAAGTTCACATGAGAATTTCCTCTCCTCCTGTCACACACCCTTGTTTTTATGGAATTGATACTGATACTCAAGATCAATTAATTGCTGCGACAAAATCAGTAGCGGAAATAGCCAAACAATTACAAGTTGATAGTCTGGCTTATTTGAGTTGGGAAGGAATGTTAGAAACCACCAGAGAAGATACTAATAGTTTTTGTTCTGCTTGTTTTACTGGTAATTATCCCGTTGCTATTCCTGAACAAGTAAAGCGTTCTAAATTGATTTTGGAAAAGGTTGTAGTTTAGAAAATTGGGAATAGCTAAAAACTAATTCGATTGATAATTTAATTTGATAATTTGATAATTTGATAATTTAATTATTGTCAATTGTCAATTGTCAATTTGATCTTGATTTTGCAAAAATTACGCGATTTAGGAATTAATTCAGAAGACATTTAGGAAATTGAGAAGGAGATAATCAAGGAAAAGGGAAAACAAGAAACCCTTTGGAGTAAATCATCTACCCTTCTTTGTTTTTCCTGGAGGTTGAGGCTTTATGTTTCGCAAAAAAGCACCTAAATCTGAATTTTTGCTAATGCGACAGTTACCTTCACCAAACTCAGCCTTTAATTCTTCTTGATACTTTCCCATTTCTTGTAGTCCAGAAACGTTCGATTTAATATAAGTTTTTGGTGTAAAATTTAATGATGGATCAACTTTTTTTATAACCTTTTTAAAGAAGGCATTTTAAAATCACTCCTGAATTTAAGATTATAAGAGTGATTATAAAAAAACATGAGAAATGTATTCTGAAACCTCCCCAAATGTTCCCCAGTCTATCCTACCATCTTCATGCAAAATATTTTTAGCTGTGCCATCTTCAAACAGATAAACAGAAACTTTTTCTTGAGGAATAAAAGCATCTGTGCTATCTAAACAAAATTTTTCTTTTATACTCTCTTTATCTTCATATTTAGAGGCTTTAATCAAATTAGCTAAATGATCAACAATATAAGGGCTATGGGTTGTAATTAAAACCTTCAAACCTGCTTGTACTAACATTGCTAAAAATTCAATAATTTGTACTTGCGCTGTTGGGTGTAAATTCATTTCTGGTTCATCAATAATTAGTAGTTCATCAGGTTCTACTAAGTAGCGTAAACACAGATACAGAGGAGCAAGTTCTTTAACCATTGAAGAAGCAACTTGCATTTCCAAACTTATATCTTTGGATGGTTGAAAAATTATTTCATTTTGCGATGTAGTTGAATCAACTTTGACATTACCAAGCAAAATCTCTTCTTGTAAGAAATTAGCTAAATTAATATAATCTAAAATTTTTGGATTTTTTTCAGCTTCTTCTTGTCTTTCATCGTCTGTTGTCACAGAAGCACCTGCCATTATTGATGTTAAACTCTGGATAGCAGCACTTTTTCCTGGTGATCTTTTTTGCTTACCAGGTTTAAGTTCTCCCTCATTTGTTTCTTCCTTTAATGAATTTATCAGCTCTATTAATTGTGCTATAATTCTCTCTTGATCATTCGTATTTTTACTAATATCTTTTTCATGGTTGTTATCGTTTAATCCTTTATGATCAACGTTAATATTATCTTCTGGAATATTTTCAATAATTTTTTCCAATTTATCAATATTCTCTTTTTTTTGAACAGAAAAAGGAAAACCTACATAAGTAGTTCTTTCAGTAGGGAATATATAAACATAAGAATACAAACATTGATGAATTATGATAAATATGGTTTCAGAGAATAAATCTTTGATAATTTTATGAAAAACAGCAGGAAGTTCTGCACTGTCTTTATCGCTCTCAGAAACTCTGTAAAAGTAAATGTCTTCTCCATTCTCTTCTTTTAAAATTTGTAAAGATAGACGAGAACCAAAATTTTTCTTTTTGTCTAAGGAATATTTTTTAATTTTTTCAAGAAAC